>JAQXTC010000110.1 GCA_029219285.1 Clostridiaceae bacterium | reverse complement strand
TCGATTCTTTCTTTAAACATTATTTCTAACTTCATAAGTGTTACTCCCCAATTAGGAATTGGCGAAGTCCATTTTTTCATAACTTGTTCAGTAGCTAGGTATAATGACTTACGTAATGAATCATCAGTTGGAAATGTAGTTCTTGTTTTGGTGAATTTTCTTAACTGTCTATTAAAGCCTTCAAGCGCATTAGTAGTATAAATCATTTTGCGTATCTCTTTAGTAAAATCGAAGTAAGTAGATAGTTTATCCCAATTGTCATACCAAGAATCTATAACTGCACCATAATTATTAGACCACTTATTTTTTAATTCTTCGAGCTGTGCTAACGCGATTTCTTCGGTGTCAGCTCTATATACTAGTTTTAAATCTCTTAAAAATTCTTTTCTATCTTTCCATGCAATATATTTTGTAGAGTTTCTTATCTGATGTACAATACATGTTTGGATACAGACATTTGGAAAGACTGCTTTTATTGCATCTGGTAAGCCTTTTAATCCATCCATACATGCAATTAAAATATCTTTAACACCTCTATTACTTAAATCATTGCAAACACTTAACCAAAATTTTGCCCCTTCAGCTTCACCAATCCATATTCCTAATATATCTTTATATCCATTCATATCAACACCCATACATATGTAGGCAGCTTTGCTTACGATTCTATGTTCATCTTTCACCTTAAAATGAACAGCATCCATATAGACTATTGGATATATAGGATCTAACATTCTATTCTGCCATTCGGCTGCGGAATCCATAACTTTATCAGTAATTTTAGAAATCATTGAGGGTGATACATCAATCCCATAAAGTTCTTCTAGTTCGGCTTGAATGTCTCTTGTAGACATTCCGCGAGCATATAATCCAATAATTTTTTTATCTAATTCGTTGCAATCTGTCTTGTATTTTCCTATAGCGCGAGGGTTAAACTCAGCATTACGATCTCTAGGAACATCTATAGGTACTTCCCCGTAGCTAGTATTTATACTCTTCTTAGAATAACCGTTGCGATAGTTTTTGCTATCTGAGTAATTTTCTTCTCTTTCATATTTTTCTCTTCCTAAATGTTCATCCATTTCAGCTTCAAGTAATTGTTGTATAACATCCTTAAAGAGCTTTTTCATTAATCCATTCTTTCCAACAACATCTTCTAATGTCTTACACTTTTTAATTTCTGCTTGATAATCAATATCTGGTACTTTCATTTAGAATCCTCCTTAAATTTCTTTAAAGTATATTATTCCAAATCTACCATTAAATCATACGAAAAAGGGATGTAGTAGATTTGTTTTTACACAAATCTATCTACATCCCCTCCTTATTTGGATTAAAATCTAAATAGGATAGTCTTTTTTATATAGTATTTGAAATTAATTATTATTTATCAAATAATCCTCCACCATTTCCGGTCTTTACTCCTTTTGAACTTCCTCCACCTATTGATTTTTTTGCTCTATTAGTATTTTTAGTATTCAAACCTTTTTTCTTTTTTTCTTCTATCAATTTTTTCATCATTTCTATATTTTTATTATTCATAAATTATTCTCTCTTTCTCTTAATTTATATTTCGTTTGGTTTTTCAATCCAGTTTCATTGAAGCATTAAAAATTACTTATTAATTATTATATAGATTAAACTATTATTTATAAAGTATATTTTCAAACATATTAAAAGGGGTGTCTCGAGACAACCCTTTTATAATAGTATTAATTTTTCTTTGATTTACTTTTTAATATATACATAGCTGCACCTAATGCAAAGACTGATAATGTAATAAGTGGGAAGATTTTTTTGCTACCTGTTGCTACTGATAACAAGGAACCAAAATTAGAAGAAGCTTCATCTTCTTTATATTCTTCTACTTTTTCTGAAGTATTTTCTTCTTCAATTTTGTCCTCTTCTACTTTATCTAGTATATTTTCATCTTCTGTTTCATCTTCTTCTACCTTATCTGATGTATTTTCATCTCCTGGTTTATTTTCATTATCTCCTTGATCTGGCACTTCATCTATTGCTGGTTTCTTAAAATATGTAAACTTCAACTGTCCATCAGTTTGCATCTGTGAAGCTTCCACTTCCTTGTATGTATTACTCACAAACTTATATGCACTACCTGAGTTAGTGTTGTCAGGTATAATTGAAAATTCTTCTTTATCCTCAGCTTCTATAATCAATGTACCAATTTCAATATTACCAACTTCATTCACTAGATTTGTATTTGATGTAGCATATATATCTACTATATTGGTAGTATCGTTATATTTATAATTAATTCTTGCATTATTTGAAATATCTTTATCCCATTCTATATTTTTAAGTTTTACATCTCCATCTATCTTAAAGCTTAGTTGAAATGCATTAACTATAGAACTTACAGATTTTATTTTTATTATTATATTCTCTCCTGATTTTTCTGCAGCTAGCTTTACACCATTAGTTGCAAAAACATTCATTCCTGAAAAAGCTATTAATAAAAATGATAGTACTATTATTTTGATTAATGATTTCTTTTTCTTCATAGCCTACTCCTTTATCTCTATTTCTGGTAAAGTTTCTGGTATATCGAAATACAATGTATCACTTACCAGTCTTTGTCCCTCATTTGTTAAAGCATCATTAACTCTATATAATTCAGCTTTGATTTTAGAACTTAATTTATTTTGCTCTTTTGGTGAAATCCAGTAAATCCATGTACCGCTACTTATCTCTCCTAGTTCTGCATTTTCAGGAACTTCAGCTAATAATATTTGCTCACCTGAAATTATATTATTATTTTCATCTCTTAATAAAGCCGTATTAAATGTTGGATTACCTCTATAACTTCCGCTTATGATTATTGACCCAGCTTCAATATATTCACCATCTGCATATTCAAATCTTTTTGATAGAACCCCTACATTATCAATATCCGCATTATCTCCAGGAGGTGCAATTAAATCTAATTCAGCTATAGATAAAGTCTTAGAACTTGTTGAAACTATCTTCACATATGAAGAAGAGTATGTCCAAAGTTGTTTTCCACCTTCAGAATCCTCTTTATTAAAGTAAATTGTTTCACTATTGTTATCTCCGCTTAAGTTAAATGTTCCCTTATTAGCTAATGTCCAATTTTCTTTATCCTCACTTACGTAAATTTCATAATCTTTAATAGCATTGTCACTTAAAGAACCATCTTCCTGTAATGGTGCCTTATACTTAACCCCTACTATTCCTTGAACATCATTAGTTTCAATTATTACATATGGATTATTTGTATCTGATGATGTTCCTGTATATGATGTACCTTCATCATTATCTTTTATATTATTTATTAATAGTTTTTCTGATGGATTAATTGTACATGACGAATCATATTCGTGTCCTTTAGGTTTTGTGTTAGTTTCTATTGTCCAATTACTCTTGTCTATAATACCTTCATGACTAATTTTTATTGAACCAACATTCTTTTTTTCTGTAGTATTTAAATGATAATCATAAGCTACTACTTCATAAGTTAAAGCTCTATTATTTATTGATACTAATGAATCTGTAAATGTATCTTCAGTTGTAAAGCCAATGATTTCACCATTTCTATATATTTCATAACCTAAAATTCTGTCACTGTCGTTACTTACGCCAAGATTTAATTTGATTTCTTTAGAATCCTTAACATATTCTCCATCAGAACAGTTTGCAAATATTGCTTCTACTACTGTATCCTTTTCCATAGCTAATACATTGGATAGTCTTTGTCTTCTAGCTTCATCATTTAAATATTGAATCTTATTTGCTTCTTTTTCATACTTACTAACATTTTCTAAAGTCTCTTCACTTGCTACAAGTCCCCACGAATTAAAGAAACCGCTTAAGTCTTTTTTAGCAACTTCAGAAGCAATTCTAATTAATAATTGATCCTTATCTAAAACTTTCTCCGCATCAGTTAAACTTCTATATCTTCTTGATAATCTTGCATAGAAAGAATCATTTGTTAAGTCATTATCTGTATCTGTCTTAAGCATCATTGATGTAGGATTTTCATCATAAGCTAAGTGTAATTGCCAGAACATGCCTAGTGTTACAAATACATTTGAAGGTAATCCTATAGTACCTGATGTTACCTTTGTATAAATATCATCATAAATACCGCTATTTTCAATTCTTGAATGAGTTTTATCATCAAAAGTTTGTGCTAATAAAGCTAAAATATTATTAGTTGTTTCCGAATATGTCATTTTATTAATATCAGTAACATGTCCAATTTCATGTGCTATTCCCCAACCAAAAAGATTTCCACTTTCAACTACGCTTCCCTCTTTATTTAAAATGTAAGGTTTACCTTGCATAAGCGGTGAAACTGAATCGTACTCAATACCTACATGATTATTGGCTGCATACATAAATGCTCCTGTAAACATTCTTTGATATTTTATATTCATACGGCTCTTTGGCTTCAATGATAATTTTTCTGTTTCATCTAGGACTCCATTACCATCATAATCTGGAAATTCACTTACCCCTCTTTCAGCATAAGTTAATTTCATAATTTGTTCAGCTGCAAGGAATGAATTATATACTCTTTCAACCATTTCATCTTCTGTTGTTAAGCCACTTGTTATTCCATCTAAAATAGCTGTTGCAGGAACATTTAATGTAAAGTTATCAAGTTCTATATCTGTACTATTTAATATGCTTGTCTTTTCATCATAAGAGTATCTATTTGTATATTTCCAAGAGAAAAACGGATACCTATCTTCTAAAGCATTAACATACTCAGTTAATTCATTTATATATCCCTTAATAAGTTCTTTAGCTTCCGCTTCCTTACTTTCATCATTAATTATTCCGTAAAGATTAAGGCTTGGAATTTCTGTAGCTCCACTAATTCTTAATTTAATATCATTATTTGTTGCTGTTGCATTTGGATATCTAACATAAATACTTCCACCCTTTTCAACATTCATACTTGATATTTGTGGAACTTGTATAACATTCTTTCCCTTCTTAAGGTTTACTGTCTTATGATAACTTCCACTTTCACCATAATGCTGAGTAAATACTAACTGTGGCAATACATTTCCCTTTGTCCCTACATAGACTACAATCTCTTCTCCAGACTTT
This sequence comes from Clostridiaceae bacterium, assembly GCA_029219285.1. Classification (GTDB taxonomy): domain Bacteria; phylum Bacillota; class Clostridia; order Clostridiales; family Clostridiaceae; genus Clostridium. The sequence continues at coordinate 9,599 of JAQXTC010000110.1, read as the reverse complement.
GCTGAAAGTCCAAGAGCTTGCCAGTCATTTGCCATGCCTAAATTATTACCCGCATTTGATATGTTTTGATTTACTGTAAATATCTTTTCACTTATTTCCTTATCATTTAAAATATCTTCAGCATACTGAATCTCTTTTAATAGGGTATCTCTTTCTGGATGATATTCATTGCTAACTTCACACTTGGTATTTGCTCTTTCTCTTAACTCATCAATTACTTCTTGATTTACATCCTCAGTAATATCAATTTGAAGATCATCAGTAAATAAATTCTTCACATCTTTTTCTAAAGTATCATACTCATAGAATTTAAGTTCAGCTATACTTACACAATGCCCACCATATACACTTGGATTTACTTGAATTTTATTAGATTCTACTGGTTCATTTAATTTAATTACCGTATAATTTCCTTTATTATTTCTATTAAATATATTAGCCTCAACATATTTCCATGATGATGTTTCTTCATCAAAATAACCTACACTGGTTCTATAAGGATTACTATTATATCCATTTTCTTGGCTTGTTACTAGAACAATTGTATCTATTTTATACTTTTTATTAAATGTAACTATTGGACCTCGCTTTGAATATACACCTGTATCCCAGTTCTTAACAAACATAGCTGTTCCATAATCATTATCAACAACACTATCTGCATCTGTTGTAGATATTATGTCATCTAATTGTGGAAACTCTACACTTTCGATATTATTTGTTAACTCATTCTCACCATTTACAGTATTGATTAGTTTATAATTAGGTGTTATTGGAGGATCAATGCCTAAAGTTTCACCTTTATATATATTGGAATTTGGGCTAACTCCATGTTCATTGTATCCTGTTAAATATACTTCATATTCTGCCTTAGCTTTTAAATCAGTAAGTGTGTAATTTAAGTCACTTATATTTTCAATACAACTATATTCTTCATCAATTCCAGATACTCTATAATAAAGATTATATGCTACTGACTTTTTATTCTTCTTCCAGCTTATATTTAATGATTTATATCCTCCAGTAATAGTTACTCCTTCTGGTGCTTCTGGTGCTGTTGTTGGTTTTGCTTTTACTACCTTCACTTCTGAATATCCACTTTTCCATTTACCATTTAAAGCTTGAATTGAAACTTCATAATCTACATAATTATCTAAATCCTCAAACTTTATCTTATTATCAGTAGTTTGTCTAACTATTTCTTTTCCATTACCAGAAAGCTTAATTTCATAACCAGTAACATTAGGCTCATGATTCCAGTAAAGAGTTATTTCTTCACTATCACTTGTTGTTTTAGTTATACTTGGAATATTCATGTTTGGAGCTGGTATTTCCTCATAAACATTATTTAAAAATTCCACCTTAGATATTTCTGCTAAATTAGCATTAGTTGTAGTACCAGTAACTATAATTGTTACCTTTTTTACCGCAACTTGTTTACCAATATTTATCACTATATTACTGTTAACTGAATTTCTATTTCTAGAAAGTGTACTTAACGTATTATCATAGCTTGTTTTAATTTCTTTACCATCTTCAGTTAATATGACTACTTGTCCTTTTGATGGAATATTTCCCCCTTCAGGCAAATTAATTTTGATCTGTTCTGCATACATTACATCTGCAAATTCCACATCCATTGATGCCGGATTCTCTTCCGATATAGCTAATGATTCATCTTTTAATCCAAACTTAAATGTATATTCATCATTAAATAGATCTTGTACATTGCTTTGTACTAAAATATTTTCATTCGTTGCAATTTTGGTGTTTTTTAAATTAACAATAGCATTTGTATCTATTACTTCTGGCTTTGATGCTGTTTGTCCCACACTTTCATGAATGTATAACAAATCTGTTATATCTATTTTGCCATCTTTATTTAAATCATATTTCTTAATTAGGCTTTCTTCTTTTGAATTTATATTATCAAAGACCTCATTATAATCATCTTCATTTACATTGTTGTCATTATTGACATCCGCAGCTAAAATTGTATTCTTAGTATTTAAGATAACTCTCTTTGAATACTTATCAATAGTTATATTTTCAATTTTCTTAATGTTACTACCCACTATAACTTCAAGCTCATAAGTACCTAAAGGAAGGTTACTAAACTTTAGACCATGGCAATAAACATCCTCTTCATTTAGAGTAACAAGAGATCTGTCATTTCCAAGTTTCTCAGCTTTTATATTTATTTTATTTTCACCTAGTTGAACATTACTTTCTGCTGTCACTTGATTTTCAGATAAGATATCCTTAAAATTCACTGTTACTTCATTTACAGAGTTTTTTAAAGTAACCTTAGTATCATTAGCTGCTTTTTTTACTGGCATATCAAAATTCATTTCTACCTCTAATGAGCCAGTTTGAACTATAGTTTCTTCTTTGTTTTCAGTAGTTTTATTAACTTCTTTAGCTACCTCTTCTTTTACTTCTTTATTCTGGTTAACCATACTCTTTATTTCATCAATAGTTTCTGCTGATACAGATATTGGTGATGATACAAGAGCTAAAGCTAAAAGAATAGCAATTCTTTTTCTCTTCATACCACTTTTACCCCTTTCATAATTAATATATTTTCGTGTTTTTCAGACAAATATTTAGTTATGTTTAATTTCTTTACAAAAGTGATATTCTTATAGGTGTTTTTTTATTATTTTATCAATGATTTGTTAACATAAATCTCATAAATAGGAATAAATGTACGACAAAAAAAGATATAACCATTTGATAGTTATATCTTCTTTGTCTAAGTTTTATTTATTCTTTTATTAATGAATAAGCTGAAATCTTCTTTATTCCATTAGATATTAAAATAGATATAATAAATGATACTATTATTATTGCCAAAGCTGATGTAATAACAACAAATCCTGGTATATATAACTGCATTCTCATAACACCTATGCTCTTAAAAATCATTAATATTATTGAATTCATTTTAAAATATCCAATAATACTACCTAATACACTTCCAACAATGATAGTAGGTAAAAAACTAAATGTAGTTTGCATAATTAACTGCCAAGTCGTATATCCTATTGATTTTAAGATTCCAATTTCTTGCTTTCTATTAGTTATAGACGTTTTAATTAATAAATAAAGAATTAATGTTATTATTAAGGTTGTTGCGACAACTATTATAACTAAAATTAGCCCTGCAATATTTAAGAACACTCCCATAGCAGCTTCTCTTGTTTTAACGTAATTTACTTGACTTCCAATATTATCTCCATATCTATCAATAACTTCATTAACAACTTCTTCTGCTTTATCTTCATCATTTAAATAAACATATAAATTTGAAGGACTAAAGTTATTGTTAATCTTACTAAATCCTTCTTTAGTAAACTCACATACAATACCATTATTATCTACATGTTGTATTAAACCAGTAATTAAATATTTTTTACTATTGCCCGAAAAATTTATCTCAACCGTATCACCAATAGAAAGATTTTTATCTTTAGCTAGTACATTACCTAATGCTACTTCATTATCATGTTCTGGATTTCTTCCTTCATAGCATAAATTATTTTCTAATAAGGAATAATCCTCTACTATTATAGTTGGAGTCTTTTCCCCTTTTACAGAAACATTGTCTGAGTCATAATATAATGTTTTATTAACACTATCTAATTTTTCAATACTATTCTTAATTTCATTTTTCTTTTCACTATCTGTTATATTAAAGCTTACAGAAGGTATTTCTTCATTTATTGCATTTATAAATGGTTTAGGTTCATAACATATATTATAAAATAATACTCCAGTAAATATAATAGCTAAAGAAACTACTATTGAAACAATTAGCAATAAAATATTTTGCTTTAAATTTCTAATTAAATTCTTTAAGGCAATAATTAAATTTATATTTCCCTTTGTAGTTTCTATATGGAAATAATTCTTTTTAAAATTATGAGTTTTTACTCCATCCCTTAATGCTGTTATTGGTTTAAGGTGTTTTATTTTTCTAGCAGAACTATAAGCTATTATTGTTACTAATGTGAAAATTACTACAACAGTTAATATTATAGACTTTATATTAAAGCCTTCCTCCCACAATAAGCCTGTTTGAGAATTAAGAGCTGATTCAAAAACTGGTAGCACTAAGAATGACAATGAACTTCCTATAATTGCTGCTATTATTCCAGTAAGTATATATGGACAGATTACTGATAATATAATTTGTTTTCCGCTATATCCCATAGCTTTTAATGCTCCCATGTTTTGCATCTCTTCTGAAATACTGTTATTAATTCTAAAATTACTTACAAGTAAGCTAACTAAAACAATTATTACTGCAAAAGCTATTAACATCATTTCAATAACATTAGCTGTCATTATTCTTATATTTTTAGATACCTCGTAATAGCAACTTCTATAAGGACTCTTTAATTCCTTAGTTAATATCTCGCCAATTTTTGATGATACTTCTTTAGCATTTTGTAAATTGTCCACATCACAAGATATATTTACAGCTTTTTTAGATTGATCAACTTGGTTCTTAAGTTTATTGTAATCATCATTATTAAGATAAACACCTAAGCCAACAGCTGCATTTCTACCGTAATTCATATCTTCAACATCTGCATCATTGATAATCTCTTTTAAAATACAGCTCTGCTCATCCTTACTCTCTACCTTAAGCTCTTTCAATTCTTCTAATGTAGCGTGAAATAGATTATTAATTAGTAATTCAATTTGGTTTACTTTTTTATCTATGGTAGCTAGCTTTTCCTTCTGCTTATTATTGGCAACTTGTACACTCATTAATTCATTAATAGCTTTTATAGAAGCTAAAGGAGTCTTAATATCATGACTTAATGAAGCTACGAGTTCCTTCTTACTTTCATTAGCCTTTCTCTCATTTTCCCTAGCAATCTTTAACTCTTCTCTCATAATATCAAAACTTTCTGTGAAAGCTCCAAAAATATTATCCTTATCCATTGCCAATGGCATATCGAGATTTCCTATTGCCACACTTCTTGCAAATTTTTTTAATTTATTAAATGGTTTTACTACCACTTTGTTTATATAAATAAAGTAACCAATAGTAATAATATAAAATACCATTATACATAATATTGATACATTTAAATTTCTATTTTTCAATTGTTTATAAATATATGAATCATTATTATAAAAAACAACTTTCCCTACTAATTCATTATTCACAGTTACATCTGCAATAGTATCTCTATTTTTTATAGCCTCATTAATAGAGGTACTTAAGCCTTCTCTCGAAACACCTTTTACCTCTTCATTATTGGCAATAATAGATATATCAAAGCCATAATTTTGTGCTTTGTCAATAGCTTTTTGAAAATCACTGTTCCAATTTTCTTCCACTGTCTTTACTACATCATTTACTTTAGTTATATCTAATTTTCCTTCTTCACCATTATTAAAATTTAATAAAAATACTACTGCAAAAAACAAGCACAAAAAAGTTGTCATAGATATAATAATCTTCTTTATATTCATCTATCTATCCTCATAAACATATCCTCTACCCCATACTGTTTTTATTCTTATAGGGTCACTTGGATCTTTTTCAATCTTCTCACGCAAATGTCGTATATGAACATTAAGGGTTCCATCTCCCGTAATCTCATCTTGCCATACATTTCTAAACAACTCTTCTTTAGATATAATCTTATCCTTATTTTTTATTAAGTATACAAGTAACTTATACTCCATTGCTTTAAGCAAAATTTCCTTATCATTTATAAATACTTTTCCTGTTTTATAGTCAACTACCAAATCTTTGTTTTCATATCTTTTATCATTTGAACTAGATTGAGTATTCTTATATCTCTTTAATACAGCCTTTACTTTGGCTAATAAAACACTTAATGAATATGGTTTTTTAATATAATCATCACCACCAATATTTAATGCTATTAATACATCATCATCACTATTTCTTGCACTTATAAACAATATTGGTACATCAATATTTTCTCTAAGCTTCTTGCATAATTCAAAACCTGATTCTTCTTTTAAATTAATATCTAATAAAATCAATTCTGCTGAATTATTATCAAGGAACTCTAAAGATTCTTTTGGAGTTAATACATACTTTGTGTTAACTCCAAAAATATTAAAATACTCAGCAGTACTTTCTGCTAATTCTTTTTCATCATCAATAATCAAACAATCATACTTCATAAATCTTTACCTCTTAAAACCCACCATATTTATCTCACATTATTGTAAGCAACTTCATAGCAAAATATCAAAATAATTTAATCTCATTATATATTAGCACATTTATTCAATATATGTATTATAATTATTATTATGTAAAAAATGGAGGTTTAAATATAATGAAAAAGTTTCTTACTACTAACACATTAAAATACATTGCTATTACTGCAATGATATTTGATCATATTGCCATGTTTTTTATGTCATCAAATATAAATCCAATTACTTGTTCAATATTTAGAACAATAGGGAGATTAACTGCCGCTATTATGTGCTACTTTATAGCTGAAGGATTTTATTATACTCATTCAAAATCTAAATATGCACTACGTTTAGGTGTATTTGCCTTAATCTCGCAACCTGCATATACCCTTGCTCATCATAAAACCTTAGCTACTTTAAATCTTTTAACAGATTGGAATGTTATTTTTACATTACTTATAGGATTGTGTATTTTATGCTGTCATGAAAGTATTTCAAATAGCTTTTTAAAATGGACAAGTGTAGTTCTTTTAATAGCTTTATCTAGCATGGGTGACTGGGGAATTATTGCTCCTATATGGATTTTAATCTTTTATATTTTTAGGAATGATAACAAAAAGAAATTTGGTATATTTGCTTTCTTGGCAGGTCTCGAAGTGCTTTCAGATATATCTTTTATGATATACAAATACAATTGTTGGTATGCTGAGTTATGGCAAGCAGGCATATTCTTAGTTATACCTTTACTTCTTATGTATAATGGTAAAAAAGGAAATAATAATGAATTTCATAAATGGACCTTTTACATATTTTATCCACTACATTTATTATTAATTGGCTTAATAAAATTGCTTTAAATAATTAAAGGGAATGTTGATTCTTTTTTTGTAATCAATATTCCCTTCTTGTTTAAAACTAATTAAATTTTCTTTTTCTTTCTTCTATCATAAACATAACCTACTATTGCTAAAAGTAAGGCTGCCATAAAATTTATTGCTCCATTTATAATACATTGTTGTAAATCATTTGTTCCAGCTATAAAAAGAGTTAAAATTGAACCAAAAATACTAATAAAAACTACAACTGCTGCTAAGCTAAATAAATTTAATTTAGTCTTTCTATATATTATAAAGCTTATCCATGCTATTACTATCCATAATAAAGCAATCTCTACGCCTGATGGTATAAGCCATAAATTTCCATCACCTATAAAATAATAAGAAGCATATTGTATAATTGCTAAAAATGGTATAACTCCTAATGTTACAACAACTAAAGTATTACGTATTCTATCTTCACTTGATTTTACAACAGTATAAAAAATTGAGTATCCATATAAAACTGCTCCTGTAACAATTAAAGACCATGATAACTTTTTATCTACTGCTAAATTAACAATTAAACAAGTGGCAATTCCTACTGCACTTAATATTCCTAGTATTATCATTGCATATGCAAGCTTAGTTTTATTTAAAAAGCTTTTTAACTTTTTCACCTCTGGTACTGTATCTATGTGTATATCCTTTTTCATTTCCTCATAGATTTCCCTACATTCACTACATTCTTTTAAGTGTTCCTCAATAAGTTTATTTGATGATTCACTATTCATCTTTTCTATATATGTTGGTAATAAATCTCTTATAATATCACAATTTATTTTTTGTCCCATTTCTTTCTTCCCTCCATTAATTTTTGCTTTCCTCTATAAAATGTCACTCTTGCCCAAGTTTCTGTTTTTCCCATAATACTGCCTATTTGTGAAAAACTAAGTTCACCTGATAGCCTAAGATACATGACTTCTCTTATGCTCTCATCAAATTCATGCAACATTTTAAATAATTCTAATTTCTCTATTTGTGTTAAACATTCATTCTCAACATTAACTGTTGAATCAACCTTTTCTTCCATTTCTTCTAATGATATATTTCTTTGTTTTCTTTTATCAATTTCCTTGTACCATAGTCTTTTAGCTATTTGACATAACCACACAGACACTTTGCATTCACCACGAAAGTTCTTTATCGTTTTCGTTGCTTGATAAAATGTTTCTTGAGTTAAATCTTCTGCTATATCTACACTTTGACATAAACAAAATAAATATTTATATACTAGTTTTGCATTGTCTTCATATATTCTCTCTATACTATGCCTTTCCACTTTTTCGCCTCCTCAATATATAAGTGCATATAATTTCTATTTCGTTACAACATTTTAAAAAAATTTTTTTATTACAATTATTTCTCACTATACTTTATAAAAAAAGCACAAAAATAGCAAGCTAACATAAAGTTAACTTGCTATTCTACTAGCTTTCCACCATGGAAATAACATTCATATACCGTTATTTCACCATATAAAATTTCTTCTCTTCCCTGAAACCAATCAAAATCACCATCTACAAAACAATGATATGTGTATTTGCCATTTTTATATGATTTAGGACCTCTAAATGGTTGTTCTTCGGGTACAAGTAATAGTGACTCTTTTAAAAAATCTCCTGAAAATTCTTTTCTTAAAACCCTGCCGCAATAATTCATTGACCAAATTGCCTTATCTTTAATCCAAATTCCTTCTTCTCCAGCAAATATCTCTGAACCTATATAGCTATCTATATACTTAAAATCCCCTTCTGCATAAATCAAATCATGAGAATTAGGTCGGCTTGAACACTCTTCTTCAGTACCTTTACCTGCATAAGTCTTTCTTTTAGCTTCACATAAAAAACTTATCATTTTATTTAGATCTATATTTCTTTCTTCTATAGTACTTTTATTACAATCCCTATCTTCTTTAACTAATTCATCTATGGTTATATGCAATATATCACTTATTTGAATTAAATTACTAATGTCAGGATAACCTTGACTAGTCTCCCATTTGGCAACAGCTTGCCTAGAAATATTCAACTTTTTAGCTATATCCTCTTGTGATAATCTTTTTTCTTTTCTAATATTCTTAAACTTTTCTGCAAAACTCATATTAACCACCCCAAATATATTATATTGTTAATACAAGTTGATTTCTATATACCTATGATTTACAATATAGCAATTAATTTTTGCCTATTATATTTTCATAAACTCTGACATTACACACACTCCAGAGGCTCCTTTTTCTATAGCTAGATTCATATTATCTTTATTAATTCCTCCTATAGCATACACTGGAATATTAACACCTTTACAAACCGTATTTAAAAATTCTAGTCCTCTTGGTTCTAACCCCTTTTTACAATCCGTTTTAAAAATATGACCTGCTGTAACGTAGGTTGCACCATTTCTTTCTGCAAATTTAGCTTCATTAAGTGAATGCGTTGAAACTCCAACCATATTAAAATACTTAAGCTTGTCCTTATTTTCTTTGAATATTGATAAAGGTAAATGAATGTTTTTACATCC
>JAQXTC010000109.1 GCA_029219285.1 Clostridiaceae bacterium | reverse complement strand
GGCATAAATTTATGCCTAGCTTATATTATATTTTTATTACATTATCTGAATTATTCATTACATCAATAATAAAACTCATATCAATTATATTCCCAAATAGCAACTCATTTTTTAAGTTCAAATTATCAAGTGATGTATCTGATACGTAGATTTTAACACCTTTTTCTTCTAATAAATTTATGCCTTCAATTACCTTAGAACCATTAACTAAAAGTTTTACTCCTTCATTCATAAAAATTATATTTGAAGGAAGTTTATATTCCTCGCTTAATGTATCAATATACTCTTCCATCAATTTCTCACCTAATCTATTGTTATCTTCACCAATCTTATTTGATGTTATTACAATACTAATTTCTTTTCTATCTTCAATAACTTCTAAACATCCACGCTTTTCAATTATGATCTCATATCCATTGCAAACTTCTATAGATTCATACTTATATCCATGATCCATAGCATAATTCATAACATTAACATTTGCTATTTCATTATCGACAACTACAACAGCCTCTCCTTCTCCTATTGAATCAAAATATTCCTTTATCTTTGTTACTGGAATTGGACATTGCATACCCGTACAATCTATCGTCTTCATATATTTCCCCCGAATCTTTAAGTTATATTAAAATTATTATACCATTTTTATCGATTTATGACATATAAATTAACTTCTTTTTTATCGTTTGATTATATTATGCACATATAATATAATTTATACAGACTTTATAGGAAGAGGTGTTAATTTAATGAATTCAATAACTAGTAGATTTAAAGACTACTTTAAATCTTTGTCGAAGGATTCTTATATAAAACTTGGATTGTTTTTGATTCCTTTGATTGGAATTGTTCTTAAGGCAATTTTGCTTTTAGGTTACATACAAAACAAAGATCCATATAATCTAGATATCGGAATTGCTTTCTCATCATCTAGTTCATACTTACTTTATTATTTTGCATTTACTTTAGTATTCTTAAGTTTTGCATTGCTTTTCAAAGGTAAAGGTAGAGTGATTTATCTTACTATAATGGAAATCTTCTTTACTGCTCTTACCTTATTGGATGTTATGTATTTTAGAGGATTCTTAACTGTACCATCTGTTATGATTTTAACTCAAACAGCAAACCTTGATAATCTAGGTGGTTCTTTAGAATCTATGCTTAGCAAAAGTGATTTAATATTCTTTATAGACTTCATAATATTTATTATCTATGCATTCGTTACAAGAAAGAGCTATAACAATAATGGTAAAAGAGCTATTAAATCATTCTGTTTAACATTGATTTTACCACTGCTTTATATTGCATACGTACCATTTAACCTTTATGTTTTAGATAATAAAGATGTTAAAAATGCATATCTTTTTGATGATTATGATCCAACTAATACAGAAAAATATTTTTCACCAATTGGATATCATATCATTGATTTATATACTGTATATAAAGATTCAAAACCATATACACTTACAGATGATGAATTAGCAAAGATAGATTCATATTATAAATGGAAAAATAAAAACGAAGATCTTCCTAACAATGAATATGCAGGAATATCCAAAGGTAAAAACTTGATTTATATTCAAGTAGAATCCCTTGAGAATTTTGTTATTAATAAAGAAGTTAATGGACAAGAAATTACTCCTGTATTGAATAAACTAGTGAATGATTCATTATACTTTCCTCATGTATATGAACAAGTTAATGAAGGTACAAGTTCCGATTGTGATTTAATGCTTAATACCTCTATGTTACCAGTTCAAAGAGGAAGTACTTTCTTTAGATATCCAAATACAAACTTTAACTCAATGCCTAAAATCTTAAGTAATAAAGGTTATGATGCTATTTCAATTCACCCAGATAAAGGTTCTTTCTGGAATTATAAGAATGCTCTTACTGGCGGAATAGGATTCCCTAAATTTAATGATTACTTTACTTTTGATACTACAGATCAAATAGGAATGGGACTAAGTGATAAGAGTTATTTTGAACAAGTAATACCAAAGTTACAAGAATTAAAATCACCATTTTATGCTCATACAATAACACTAACTAACCATGGTCCTTTTGACTTACCAGATGATTTGAGAAAATTAAATTTGAATTCAGAGCTTGGCGATACTGAATTAGGTGGATATTTTGAAAGTGTACGTTACACAGATGAACAAATTGGAATGTTCCTACAAAAACTTGATGAAGCAGGAATATTAGATAATTCAGTAGTAGTTATTACAGGAGATCATACTGGCGTTCATAAATACTATAACAGCAGTATTGAAAAATTGTCTAAAACAGAAGACTGGTGGTTAGATAATGGTGAGCCAAATGTGCCTCTTTTAATTTATGATAAAAGCGCTAATGTATCAAAAACTTTTGATAATGTCTATGCAGGTCAAATAGATATTATGCCAACTGTTCTTTATATGTTAGGGGTAGATAAATCTGAATATGAAAATACTGCTCTTGGAAGAAATCTACTTAATACAAATATTAATTGTACAATAACAACAAATGGAAAAATAAGAGGTAATGCTTCAGATGAAGATGCTATTCAATTAAAGAACATCTTAGAACTATCAGGTAAAATGATAAGCGCTAATTACTTTGATAAATAATTTAAAGCAAAAAAGACTATCACCTTTTGTGTGATAGTCTTTTTCTATTATATTATTTACCAGCTATAGATAATCCTTTTATAACTACAGATGGAGAACCAATACTACTTAATGGGAACTTCAAATCATCACCAACCATCTCTATAGATTTTAATAATTCAAAATAATTTCCTGCTACTGTTATTTGTTCTATAGGAAACGATTTTTTACCATCTTTAATATAAAATCCTTTAGTTGCTAATGAAAAATCACCAGTTATAGAATTAGCTCCAGCGTGAAGCCCATCTAAATCAGTTATCATTATTCCTTCACCTACAAACTTATACAAATCCTCAATTGAATTTTTTCCTTTTTCAATATAAAAATTACTTGGAGAAACTCCTACTTGAGAAGCATAAGATGCCTTAAATCCATTACCAGTGCTTTTTTTACCTGCTTTATTGGCAGTCTTTAAATTATATAGTAATGTATTTAATACACCTTTAGAAACAATCTCCTTCTTATATGATGCTACTCCTTCATCATCAAATGGTGTAGATGCTAATCCATCTTCCAATAATGGATCATCAATTATAGTAACAATATCGGAAGCTATTTTTTCTCCTTCTTTATCCTTTAATAGACTTAGCCCCTTTTGAGCTGCATCTGAATTGAATATTCCTGAAAAAGTACCTAATAAAGAAGACATTGCTTCATTCTTAATTATTACTTTATATGTGTTTGACTTTACCTGTTTTGCATTTATTTTTGCTAAAGCTTCTTCAACAGCCTGTTTAGCTATCTTTTTAGGATCAACTTCATCAAGAGAGTTAGCACATATATACCCCATTCCATCATACTTTCTTCCACCATCTTCTACTACAGCTCCAGCATATGCTGTTAATAAATTTGCTTTATTAGTTAATTCAAGCCCTTTTGTATTATATATTCCATAGTTTGAATTACCATATGAAATAGCACAATAAGGAACACTTATGACTTTACTAGAATAACCTTTAGTTTCTCCTTCGATATTTAGTGCTAATTCTATAATCTTTTCTGGATTTATATTTTCGAGTGCCTCAGAATATGATTTAACCTCTTTATATTCTTTATCACCTTCATAGATAAATTGTACATCGTTACTCTCTATTGATAATGCTCCAGCCTTAGCATTCTTTACAAGCATATCAATAGCTGACTCATCCATAACTTCTGTATAAGAATATCCCATTTTATTATTTACTTTTCCTCTAAAGGATAGTCCAAAAGTTTTATTTAAATTATAGCTATCAACTTGTCCCTCATATATTTTAATACTTAAACTATCCCTATTCACATAATATATTTCACATTCATCAAAACCATTGTTTATCGCTTTTTTAAATAATTTATCTTTAAATGATTGAAATTCCATAATAACCTCCTATCTTCCACCAACAGTAATTTCTTTTACTCTTATCATTGGTTGACCAACATTAACAGGAATACTTCCTGATGAAGAACCACACATTCCTTGAGCTTGCTCTAGGTTATTACCAACCATATCTATCTTCATTAAAACATCGCTTCCCTTACCAATAAGACTAGCACCTCTTACAGGCTCTTGAATTGCTCCATTTTTAACAATATATCCTTCTGAAACAGTAAAGTTAAATTCTCCTGTTATTGGATTTACAGATCCACCACCCATTTTCTTTGCATAAAGACCATTGTCTATAGATTTGATTATTTCTTCTGGTGTATCGTCACCATTTGCAATGTACGTATTAGTCATTCTCGAAGTAGGTGCAAACTTATAGCTTTGTCTTCTAGAATTTCCTGTTGGCTCCATGCACATTCTTCTAGCATTAAGTTTATCTATCATATAGCTCTTTAAAATTCCATTTTCTATAAGTACATTCTTTTGCGAAGGATTACCTTCATCATCTATATTTATAGAACCCCACTTATTTGGTATTGTTCCATCATCAATGGCTGTAACCTTTGTAGACGCTATTTGTGTACCAATCTTATCGCAGAATTCTGAATTTCCCTTTGCTACAGATGTTGCTTCTAAAGAGTGACCACAAGCTTCATGGAATATGACTCCACCAAAACCATTATCAATTGCTACAGTCATCTGACCAGCAGGACAATTCTTAGCGTGTAACATTGTATAAGCTGTTCTAGCCGCTTCTTTTCCATAATATTCAGGATCAATATGTTCAAATAATTCAAATCCCATATGAGCTCCTGGCCCTTCAAAACCTGTTTGATTTTCATTGTCATTAGATGCTATAGCACTTACACTAAGTCTTGTTCTAACTCTTCTATCTTCAGTATAAAGACCTTCTGTATTGGCTATTAATATCTTCTGATCCTTATCTATATATCCAACTGATACTTGAGAAATTTCATTATGAAAATCTTTTGCACTTTTATATGCTGTTTTCATTACCTCTATTTTCTTATCATAATCAATTGCTCCAGGATATTTATCAATTGCATGTATATTGTTAAATGTTTTTGTATTATTCAATACTATAGTTTTATTCTCTTTTAAAGTACCTAATGCTAATGCTGCTCTATAAGCTGTATCCATTAATCCTTGTAATGAATTATCATTTGTATATGCATATATACACTTAAACCCCTTAAATATTCTTATACCAACACCATAACTTCTACCACCTAAAGCATTTTCAACTTTATTATCAAGAATAGAAATTGAATTTGATATACTATCTTCCTCAAATATCTCTGCAAAATCTCCACCAGTGATTAAGCATTTTGCAAGAACTTGTTCTGCTACTGATTTTGTTATCATTTTGAACCTCCAATTTAAATATTAAATTTTTTTCCATTATTTTATTGTTCTAAATTCAAAACCTTTTGATTCACAATATTCTATTATTTCTGGTAATGCTTGAACAGTACCTTCTTTTATATCATGCATTAATATAACTACACTGTCAGCATTAGGACCACATTCATCTATTGATTGTTTAGCTTTTGCTACTAATTGATCTTTATCCTTTTTTCCACCTTCTGCATCACCATTCATTGCATCCCAATAAATATCTTGATAACCCTTTTCTTGTAAAACAGGTTTAATAGCTGTCCTACCTTCCCATGACCAATAACCACCTGGAAATCTTATTACTCTAGTCGAAAAATCTTCTCCTAAAACTTCCTTAAGTTTTTCATCACATTTTTTTATATCTGCTATAAAATTATCAACACTTATAACATTACCAGGATATAAATAACCATATTCATGACAATATGTGTGATTTCCTATTGCATGCCCACTACTATATTCTTTTTTTAACAATTCTGCTGATTCCTTAGATTCTAAATTAGATCCTAATATCATAAAAGTTGCTTTAACATTATATTGATCTAGTATATCAAGTATTTTCGGTGTAGTAGATGGTGATGGTCCATCATCAAAAGTTAAATATACTACTTTTTTCCCATCATCTCTTACGGGATATGACACTTCGTTTTTTACTAGAGAGTTTACTCTTTCTGAAACAACCCTTGCATCATCTGCACATACTTCATTGTTAATATCCATCTCATTATCAGCTTGTCCAGCAGGGTTTTCTTCTGTAACCATCTCTTTTTTATCATTTGTTTCTAATTGAACTTGTGATAAGATTTCCCTTTTACTTTCAGCTCTGATTAACCCACAAATTATTCCTATACTTACTAATGCTAATACAAGCATCTCTATATACTTTAGAATTAATCTGCCTTTGTTATTGTTTTTTACGTTCATACTTTCCCCTTCTTTATTATACAACATTAATAACTTAAATGCATACATAGTACAATTTAGCTTCTGTATGCTATTAGTTATCATAAAATATCATATTTATAATGATAATAATTTATGTTTGTACATAAAGAAGAATCTCTCAAAAAGATTTTTATATTCTTCTCTTTATAACGCAAAAAAAGTAATAGCTTTTGCTATTACTTATTATAATCAATTGGCTCCGCGGAGAGGGCTCGAACCTCCAACCTATCGGTTAACAGCCGAGTGCTCCACCATTGAGCTACCGCGGAATATATATTTATGTTTGTTCTCTGAAAATTGCACACAGTAAATATTTAATACTCTTTATTTTTTGGTCAAGCCCTCGACCTATTAGTATTAGTCAGCTGAACATGTTACCATGCTTACACCTCTAACCTATCAACCTTGTAGTCTTCAAGGGGTCTTACTAGCTTATGCTATGGGAAATCTCATCTTGAGGTGGGCTTCACGCTTAGATGCTTTCAGCGTTTATCCCTTCCCGACTTAGCTACCCAGCTATGCT
>JAQXTC010000108.1 GCA_029219285.1 Clostridiaceae bacterium | reverse complement strand
ACTGAAATTCTGTAATCTCTTGGCTTTGGTGCGAATACAATACCACCTTTGATCCATTGTGGAGCTCTGATTGAACCTTGTCTAGCTCTACCAGTTCCTTTTTGTCTCCAAGGCTTGATTCCGCCTCCTCTTACTTCAGCTCTAGTCTTTGTTGATTGAGTTCCTTGTCTCTTATTTGCAAGTAATGCAACAACTACTTGATGTATAGCATCTTGGTTTACTTCAACTCCGAATACTGATTCATTTAATTGAAAATCTCCAACTTGCTTACCTTCTTTATTAAATAATCCTACTGTAGGCATCCTGTTTCCTCCTTTCCTATAAGAAATTAAGCTTTAACTGCGTTTCTTATTACTACTGTACCTTTATTAGGTCCTGGGATTCCACCCTTTACTAGTATTAAGTTCTTTTCAGCTATAACCTTAACTATTTGTAAATTCATTACAGTTGTATTAACTGATCCCATATGACCTGGCATATGCATATTCTTAAATGTCTTTGATGGATCTGAACAAGCTCCCATTGAACCAGGTGCTCTCTTAAACTTTGAACCATGTGACATAGGTCCTCTTTGTTGATTCCATCTCTTGATAACACCTTGGAATCCCTTACCTTTAGAAATTCCTGATACATCAACTTTGTCTCCTGCAGCAAATATATCAGCAGTTATTTCTTGACCTACTTCATATTCACTAGCATTTTCAAGTCTGAATTCCTTAAGAGTTCTTCTTAAAGATACTCCAGCCTTTGCAAATTGTCCTTTAGCAGGCTTGTTAAGTAACTTTTCTCTTACTTCACCAAATCCTACCTTTATTGCTTCATAACCGTCCTTTTCAATTGTCTTCTTTTGAACAACAACACATGGACCAGCTTCTACTACTGTTACAGGAACTACTTTACCATTTTCATCGAAAATTTGAGTCATTCCTATTTTTTTACCAATAATAGCTTTTTTCATTTCTTTGCACCTCCTAAACTAATTAGCGGATTGCTATGCAATCATAATAGTTCATTGTCTATTATAAAACTATTTGCTACTAAAGCTTGATTTCGATATCTACACCAGCTGGTAGATTTAATCTCATTAATGCATCAACAGTTTTTGGTGATGGATTAACGATATCGATAAGTCTCTTGTGAGTTCTGATTTCGAACTGTTCTCTAGAGTCTTTATACTTATGAACTGCTCTTAATATAGTTACAACATCCTTTTCAGTTGGTAATGGTACTGGACCAGCAACCTTAGCTCCTGTTGACTTAGCAGTTTCTACGATTTTTTCAGCAGATTGATCTAAAATTGTGTGATCAAAAGCCTTTAATCTGATTCTTATTTTTTGTTTTGACATCTTGGTTTCCCTCCTTTTCATGTACGCTTTACTTCGAGCGCACAACAGCGGTTGTTCTATAAACTGTTCCTGGTGTTTCATAACAAATGAACAGAATTATAGGAATCCCTGTCGTCGGATTCTAGATCCTAACTTACTCATCAAGAATTACCCGGAAGTCCGGCAACCTCTTGACTCATCGCTGTT
This sequence comes from Clostridiaceae bacterium, assembly GCA_029219285.1. Taxonomy (GTDB): domain Bacteria; phylum Bacillota; class Clostridia; order Clostridiales; family Clostridiaceae; genus Clostridium. The sequence goes on along the minus strand of JAQXTC010000108.1, from coordinate 1,165 downwards.
TGCTCTGCAACTTCTTTATTATACTATTTTTAAATACCCTTTTCAAGATATTTTTAGCTATAAAATTAATTTTTAATTAATATTTCTACAATAAATTTTCGTACTCTTAATTTCGCCTTGCTTGTTTTATTTTACGTTGTTTTTTTTTTAATTTCAACTGGTTTTTTGTTCATATCAATTTAAAAAATGCATGCTTTTATATTTTATCCTAATTTAATTATTTGATACTAATGTTTAACCAATCATGATCACCCGTAAACGGGTCAACGTATTCCTTTAAACTTAATTGTTCATATGCTAAATCTTCTTGTATCTAATTCTTTATATATTCTTCTATTACCTTTTTATTTGTTCCGACAGTATCAACATAATATCCTTTGCACCAAAACTGCCTATTTCCATATCTATATTTCAAATTTGCATGCATTTGCTATGTGCTAAACTACTATTATCCATCATGGACATACCTCCTTGTAATTTAATTGTGGACGGTAAACCTACTATTATTTTACAACAGAGGTTTTATTATTTTCTACTCATAACTAAAAGCTTTCCGGAACCACAGGTCGAACCTGTGGTATTCAAAATACAATCGAGTAGGAGGTAATCAATTATATAAATGCTAACATAATAATGTAGATAAATGATCATTTAAGAATGTAATAAAATAACTTTATAAATCATAATTACCAATAGAGGTGGAGGTAATTATGATTTATAAAGTAAATGTGAATTCAGAAATAAAAATTAATAATTTAGAAGATCTTCATAAATTAAAAATTATTATGGAGGCGAATAATTTGGAAGTGAATAAAAGCCAAATAGCAAGAGAACTTGGTGTGGATGCCCGTACCGTAGATAAATATTTAAATGGATATGTAAAAAAATCAACTCGAAAAAGAAAGTCAGCAATTGATGACTTCAGACCTATTATAGAATCTCTTTTAAGTAAAGATTCTATCCAAGTGTTCTACTACAAGAGAGTACTATGGCAATATCTAAAAGATAACTATGGCTTAAACTGTGCACAATCTTCATTTCGAAGATACATATCTAATAATCCTGAATTTAATGAATATTTTAAACGAAGGAAAAAAGGGTACATATCCAATAAATCTACTATGAGATACGAAACAGGAAAAGGACATCAAGCTCAATTAGATTG
>JAQXTC010000107.1 GCA_029219285.1 Clostridiaceae bacterium | reverse complement strand
ATTTTATCTATTAAACTATAATATTTCTTCATTGTTTGCCTCCTTTGTTTTGCTAATCTCTTTCACTTTCTTACTCCCATATGAATCGACCTTCGTTTCGCTACATTGAATGGCTTCTCTAGCTTCTGCAATATACCTATCCTATTATTTGATGTAGCTACTGTTCTCGGCACGGATGTATCAAAAAGATAATTTGTTTTATATCCTTATAGACCATTCCTTCCAGCTTTTCAGCTTTCTTTATCTTTACCTAATTCATACTTTTTAGATAGTTAAGTTGATTACTTCAATTTATCTTCATCCCTTCGCAACTAGATATAACTTTTGATTATATCTAGCTTATTATGACATTCTGCATAATATCTTCTGAGTTTTACCCTCCGGAATGTTACCACCTTTCACTGGCTCAGAGTTTATAACTACTACGGAATCATCTGCCACCTTACACCACATAGGCTATTCTTGTTTTTCAACTTGTTTAGCTTTACTCAAATCGAGATAATATAAGGCTTCCCCAGTTAAGTCTGCCTGCCCCACATGAACACATCCATAAAAACTTATAAAGTTAGCTGCCGAATTTTGGACTTTCCCACTTTTTGCAAGGTTATCCTCTTTATAAGCCAATACTTGGTTCACTTGCGTTATGTTCCATGCGTCCTCTAGCGCTTCCTTCATACCTTACCGTTACCAGTAACGCACTTGCATTCGAGTTGTCTTCCTATCGGGTCGGCGACGCAGGCTTCTCTCAGCCTGCCGGCACAGCAGACATGCTGGGCGAACAAAAAAGGAGTACTCAAAAAGTACTCCTTAGTATATGTAATCTTAAGCCTCAAATAGCTTACTTATTGGTTCGTCGTCGTATATTCTTTGAATTGCTTCTGCAAATATAGGTGCAACTGAAAGTGAACATATCTTGCTTGTATCAGCTTCTTCTGGTAATGTAATTGTATTTAACATTACTAATTCTTCAATTGCTGAACTGTTTAATCTGTAAAAAGCAGGTCCTGAAAGAACTCCATGTGTACAACAAGCATAAACTGCTGTAGCGCCTAAATCTCTTAATGCATTTGCTGCATTTGTAATAGTTCCTGCAGTATCTATCATATCGTCGATTAAGATACATCTCTTACCTTCAACATCTCCGATAATATTCATTATTTCAGATACATTTGCTTTAGGTCTTCTCTTATCTATGATAGCTATTGGTGCATGTAACTTATCAGCAAATTTTCTAGCTCTTGTAACACTTCCTAAGTCTGGTGAAACAACAACTACATCATCTTGATCTGCTAATCCCTTATCAACAAAGTGTTTAGCTAATATTGGTGAACCAAGTAAATGATCCACTGGTATGTTAAAGTATCCTTGGATTTGAGCCGCATGTAAATCCATAGTTAATACTCTATGAGCACCAGCTGCTGTTAAAAGATCTGCTACTAACTTTGCAGTGATTGGATCTCTTGATTTAGCTTTTCTATCTTGTCTTGCATATCCATAGTATGGAATTACTGCTGTAATTCTTCCTGCAGATGCTCTCTTGAATGCATCTATCATTATTAAAAGTTCCATTAAGTTGTTATTAACTGGCGAGCAAGTAGATTGTACTATAAATACATCTGCACCTCTTACAGTTTCATTAATATCAACTGATATTTCTCCATCACTAAATGTAGATACTTTTGACTTTCCTACAGGTACACCTAGTATTTCAGCAATTTCTCTTGCTAATTCAGGATGAGAATTTCCAGTAAATATTTTAATGTTATTTCCATGAGTTAACATATTGGTTAGGACCTCCTTAATTTTAACTATAGGTATTTTCTATTTGGTATAATATATATTAATTATTTCATTAAACCCTTTTTTTCTACCCAGCCACTTATATTTCTTTGTTTAGCTCTAGCTATAGCAAGATCTCCTTCTTTAACTTTATTAGTTATTGTTGATCCCGCTGCAATATAAGTATTGTCTTCAACTTCAACTGGTGAAACTAAATTTGTATTACATCCTATAAAACTATTATCTCCAATTTTTGTCTTGTGTTTAGCTTTTCCATCGTAATTAACCACTACTGTTCCACATCCAAAATTACATCCGCTTCCTACTTCAGCATCTCCAATGTAAGTTAAATGAGAAACCTTAGTACCATCTCCTATTGTTGATTTTTTAATTTCAACAAAGTCTCCTATTCTAGCACCCTTACCAATTGATGATTCAGGTCTTATATAGGCAAATGGTCCAACTGTTGTATTTTCTCCAACTCTGCTTTCTAATATTACAGATGATTGAATTTCTACCCCTGATTCTATATAACTGTCTTTTATTCTATTATTTTGTAACAATGTACATCCTGATTCTATTTCAGTATTACCTTCTAAAATATTATTAGGATATATTATTGTATCTTGACCTATTTTAACATCTACTCCAATGTAAGTTGTTTTAGGATCTATTAAAGTAACTCCATTATCAAGATGTTTTCTATTAATTCTATTTCTTAGAATTTCTTCTGCTTCTGCAAGTTGAGCTCTTGAATTTACACCGATTGTGTCTTCATAGTCTGTAACTACGGCTCCAACTCTCTTACCTTTGTTTTTAAGAATTCCTATAACATCTGTTAAATAGTATTCTCCTTGATTATTATCGTTAGATAATTCATCTAATGATGATAATAAATCTTTAATGTCGAAACAATACATTGCTGCATTCATTTCATTCACTTTTAATTCTTCTTCGTTACAATCTTTATGTTCAACTATCTTAACAACTTCATCACCATTTCTTATGATTCTTCCATATCCTGTTGGGTCATCTACATAAGCTGATAATAATGTTACAGAATTCTTTTTATCTATATGCTCTTCAAATAATTTATCAATAGTCTCAACCTTTGTTAAAGGTGCATCTCCTGGAAAAACTACTACAACTCCATCTTTTCCTTCTAAGAAACTCTTTGCACATTTTGCTGCATGCCCAGTTCCTAATTGTTCTTCTTGTAAAGAATAAGATACTTTTCTATCTTTTGTACCTTCCTTAACTAGCTCAGCACCTTTACCAACAATAACGTTTATATCTTCTATCCCTGCAGTTCTCATATTATCTATAACATGATTAACCATTTCCTTACCACATACTTTATGTAGTACCTTGGGAAGATTAGACTTTATTCTTTTCCCTTGTCCTGCTGCTAAAATCAGTGCACATTTATACATAATTTCACCTCATTATGTCAACTAATATTTGTATCTGCCAATTTATATTAAATTAGTCATACCTACTTTATTATATTGAAAAGATGCTTCATTTTCAACCTTTGTAAAGTTTTTCATATTAATAAATATTCCACTATTTATTAAAAGCAAAAAAATAAAAGGAAGATTTCCTCCTTTTATTTCTTAATTATTTTGATAGCTTATTCAGCACTTTCTTCAAGCTTTGCTTTTTCATAAGCTTCTAAGATTGAAGATTGTATTTTTTCTCTAGTGTCTGTGTTTATAGGATGTGCTATATCCTTAAACTCACCATCTGGTGTCTTTCTACTAGGCATTGCAATAAACAATCCATTTTGACCTTCAATAATTTTAATATCGTGTACAACGAATTCATTATCAAATGTAACGGAAACTATAGCCTTCATTTTTCCATCAGTAGCTATCTTTCTAATTCTAACGTCTGTGATTTGCAATTCACTACACCTCCAGTTGCTTTATTATGATAATAATTCTCCAAAAATTTGAAATTTCCTCTTTTTCTTAGAAATATTTTTATTTTTTTTATTTTTTTATCAATTTAATTATTTTTTCCATAATGTCATCAAAGCATTTTAAGGCATTTTTTATTTAGCAAAATTTTTGCGATGGTTCAATAATAAATTTAGACGCATCTTCACTTGATTTTACTTCTACTATAGAAACATAATCATCTATTAATTTTTTCTTAACATCCTTGTTATCAACTAAAACTCCAATTCCAGTTAATTCACAATCGAATTCTTTTAATAAATCTTTAATTCCTTGAGCGGTTCCTCCACCCTTCATAAAATCATCTATAAATACACACTTGCTATGTGGTTTCATTGATTTTTTTGATAAAGACATTTGTTGAAGTCTTCCACTTGAACCTGATACATAATTAATTGTCATTGTAGTTCCTTCAGTAACTTGTGCATCACGCCTTGCTATTACTAATTGAACTCCAAGATTTTTAGCCACTTCATATGCTAATGGAATACCTTTTGTCTCAACTGTTATTACATAGTCTATATCCATATTAGTATAACAAGAAGAAAGTATAACTCCTGCCTTTGATATTATTTGAGGATTATACATAACATCAGTCATATATATGAAGTTTCCTGCTATAATTCTTTCATCGTCATTTAACAATGTACATAATTCATTAGCAAAATTTTTGCTTCTTTCTTTACCTATTGAAGGAATAAATTTTATTCCTCCTGCAGCTCCTGCAATAGTCTCAACCTTTCCCATCTCTAATTTTTTAAGTACTTCTCTTACTATAACTATATCTTCGCTTATTGTAGATTTAGCTGCATTTAATAAATCCGAAAATTTATTTAATCCTATTATTTGATTGGGTTTTTCCATTAATATTTTTGTAATAGCCACAACCCTACTGTTTCTGCTTAACTTTTCCATTAATACCACCTATTGTTTTTTTATTTTAAAGCGAACTTTCCGCTCTGGTTTTAAATCTAATATTCATATTTTATTCCTTATTATAACCTTTGGCAATATTTTTATTATTAATTTACTATTAATTCTTAATCTATTTGGGTTATTAAAGTTTTATTTTACTATTATATTAGTGTTCATTTGAAGTATTTTTGTATATAATTATAACTGAACTAACTAAAAGGGGTTGATATCGTGTCATTTGATTTTATTAATGATAAACACATGAAAATACACTTCATTGGAATTGGTGGAGTAAGCATGAGCGGTTTAGCTGCTGTTCTTTTGAAGAAAGGATATAAAGTATCCGGATCTGACTTTAAAAAATCAAAAGTAACTGATAAATTGCAAAGCGAAGGTGCAGAAATATATATAGGACATTCTAAAGATAATATAAAGAATGTGGATCTTGTTGTGTATACTGCAGCAATACCTGACTCAAACCCAGAACTAGTTGAAGCTAGAGAAAAAAATATCCAACTTATGGATAGGGCTGAATTCCTAGGGCACATAATGAAAGGTCATAAATATAATGTAGCTGTTTCAGGAACTCATGGTAAGACAACTTGTACTTCTATGATTTCACATATAACATTAGAAGGAAATCTTGATCCTACTATTTTAGTAGGTGGTGATCTTGATCTTATAAATGGTAACTATAGAATCGGAAAAAGTGACTATTTTGTAACAGAAGCTTGTGAGTATAAAGAATCTTTCTTAAAATTTTTCCCTTATATCGGTATTATTTTAAATATAGATGCAGATCACTTAGATTATTATAAAGATATCGAACATATAAATGCTGCCTTTGTAAAATTTGCTCATCTTATTCCTAAAGATGGTTACTTAATAGGTTATGGCGGAGATGAAAGAGTCAAAAAAATACTTAATGATGTTGAATGCAATGTTATCTCTTATGGCTTTAATGCTGAAAACTTAACTGCAAAAAACATTTCCTTCAATAACAAAGGGTGTGCAACATTCACTGTAGTTAGAGACGGAAACGACTTATTTAATGTTACTTTAAGTAATCCTGGAAAACATAATATATTAAATGCACTTTCATCTATAGCTGTAGGATTAATATTTGGTATTCCTTATGCTTCTATTGTAAAGGGATTAGAAAAATGTAAGGGTGCTCATAAAAGATTTGAATATAAGGGTGAAAAAGATGGCATTACTGTAATTGATGACTATGCTCACCATCCAACAGAAATAAAAGCAACATTAAGTACTGCCAAAAAAATACCTCATAACAAAATATATTGTATATTCCAACCACACACATATACAAGAACCAAAACATTATTTGATGAATTCACTACAGCTTTCAATGATGCTGATGAACTTATCTTAATGGATATTTATGCTGCCAGAGAAAAAAATACTGGTTTAGTTTCATCTGATGAATTAGGTGATGCTATCAGAAAAACAGGATTAAAATGTATAAATGTTCATTCCCATGATGAAGCGACTTCATATATAAAAGCTAATGCTAAACCAGGAGATATTGTTCTTACTGTTGGTGCTGGTGACGTTGTTATTGCTGGTCAAAACTTTTTAAGCTGTAAATAACCCATTTACTATATTAAACCTACAGATTGTATCGTACTTTCTGTAGGTATTTTTTATACTAGAATAAATATATTAGTTTTTGTTGAATAGGCATTATATATACGCTATAATAACATATGCAATTAAACAGATTATATTAAATATAATATAGTATACTATATAGGAGTGATTTTTTATGAACTTATTACAAGAAATCAAAACTGCTTCAGACTACATTGTAAATAAAAGCAAATACAAACCAGAAATAGGTTTAATATTAGGTTCTGGCCTAGGTTCTCTTGCAGACTTTATAGAAGATGCAGAATACTTTCCTTATGCTGAAATTCCTAACTTTCCAATATCAACTGTAGAAGGTCATGTTGGGAGACTTGTTATAGGAAAATTAAACGGTAAAACTGTTGTAGCAATGCAAGGAAGATTCCATTACTATGAAGGTTATGATATGAATCATATTACTTTCCCAGTAAGAGTAATGAAACTTATTGGTGTTAAAACTTTAGTTGTTACTAATGCAGCTGGTGCAGTAAATAAAGATTTTAAACCAGGAGATCTAATGGTTATTGAAGATCATATAAATCTTTCAGGAAATAATCCTTTAATCGGACAAAACTTAGATGAATTTGGACCTAGATTCCCAGATATGTCTAATGCATACAATAAAGAATTAATTAAATTAGTAGAAAATACTGCTAATTCATTAAATATAGATTTAAAACATGGTGTTTATGCTTTCATGAGTGGACCAACTTATGAAACACCAGCTGAAATAAGAATGGTTAGAACTATAGGTGGAGATGCTGTTGGAATGTCTACAGTTCCTGAAATAATAGTTGCAAATCATTGTGGAATTAAGTGTATTGGTATCTCTTGTTTAACTAACATGGCTGCAGGAATACTTGATGCACCTTTAAACCATAAAGAAGTAATAGAAACTTCAAATATGGTTAAAAATAAATTTATAGATCTTATGAGCTCTCTTATTAAAGCTCTTTAGATATAAACATTACTAAAGATAAAATCTTTAAATAACGCACAAAGGAGAAATTATCATTGAACAGATTTATCGGAATTCTTGGTATCATTGTAATATTAGGTATAGCTTATCTTTTATCTGATAACAAGAAAAAGATCAATTGGAAGCTTGTTGGAACAGGCTTTGCCATTCAAGTAATATTTGCTTTATTAATTCTTAAAGTTCCTTTTGGAAGAACAGTCTTCCAATCCCTTAGCACAGGTGTAGGCAAGTTATTGGATTTCACTAGTGAAGGAACAAATTTCCTATTTGGATCTCTTACAGATCAAAGCAAATTCGGAAGCATTTTTGTAATTAATGTACTTCCAACTATAATATTCTTCTCAGCATTAATGGGAATTTTATATTACCTTGGAATTATGCAAGCTGTAATTAAATTTGTTGCTAAAGGAATTTGTAAGTTACTTGGTACTTCTGGTGCTGAAACTACAAGCGCTGTTGGTAACATATTCCTAGGCCAAACAGAAGCACCTTTATTAGTAAAGCCATTCATCAATAAAATGACTAAGTCTGAAATTGCTACTGTTATGATTGGTGGTATGGCTACTGTTGCTGGTGGAGTTCTAGCTGGTTATGTTGCTATGGGTATTGATGCTGGTCACCTTTTAGCTGCAAGTATAATGGCTGCACCTGCTGGTCTTATATTATCAAAGATATTAGTACCAGAAGTTGAAGAGCCAGAAACAAAGGATGTTACTGAAATTGAAACTGAACAAACAGCTTCTAATGTTGTTGAAGCTGCTGCTAATGGAGCAAGTGATGGTTTAGGATTAGCTTTAAATGTTGCTGCAATGCTTTTAGCATTCGTTGCATTAATCGCTTTACTTAATGCAATACTTGGTGCATTGGGTGGACTTTTTGGATTCCCAGAACTTAGTTTTCAATGGATACTTGGTAAGATATTTACACCACTTGCATTTGTAATGGGTATTCCTACTGGCGATTTAGGTACTGCTGGTAGCTTACTAGGTGAAAAAATCATGCTAAATGAATTTGTTGCTTACTCAAGCCTTTCTTCTTATATAGAAAGTGGAATATTACAAGAAAAGAGTATTGTAATATTAACTTATGCACTATGTGGATTTGCTAATATCAGTTCAATCGCTATTCAAATAGGTGGAATTGGTGGAATGGCACCTGATAAAAGAGGTACTATTGCTAAATTAGGTTTTAAAGCACTAATTGGTGGTGCATTAGCTACTTGTTTAACTGCAACAATTGCAGGTATACTATTTTAATATTTAAAAGGGGCTGTCGCATTAGCAGTTAAAAACTGCTAGCGACAAGCTCCTTTTTCGTATTCTAAATTATTATTTAAATAATAAAAAATTACTTTTTGAAATTTAGCGTACTTTAACTATGGGTACACAATAAAAAAATTAAAATAG
>JAQXTC010000106.1 GCA_029219285.1 Clostridiaceae bacterium | reverse complement strand
GATGTATTTATAGTACAATCTACATGCTCACCAGTTAACAACAACTTAATGGAACTATTAATCATGATTGATGCATTTAAAAGAGCATCTGCAGGAAGAATAACAGCAGTTATTCCATACTATGGTTATGCAAGACAAGACAGAAAGGCTAAATCAAGAGATCCAATAACTGCAAAGTTAGTTGCAGATCTTTTAACAGCAGCTGGCGCTCATAGAGTATTAACTATGGATTTACATGCAGCTCAAATTCAAGGATATTTCAACATACCAGTTGATCATTTACTTGGTGCACCAATATTAGCTAAACACTTTGTGGATAAAGGATTAGCAGACCAAGATGATGTAGTTGTAGTATCACCAGACTTAGGAAGTGTTACAAGAGCAAGAAAGTTTGCTGATAGACTACATGCACCAATAGCTATAATTGATAAAAGAAGACCAAAGGCTAATGTGTCAGAAATAATGAACATAATTGGAGATGTTGAAGGTAAGAGATGCATCCTAATTGATGATATGATTGATACAGCAGGAACAATTTCTAATGCTGCAAATGCATTAAAGGATTTAGGTGCTACAGCAGTATATGCTTGTTGTACACATGGAGTTCTATCAGGACCTGCTTTTGAAAGATTAAATAGTAGTGCTATAGAAGAACTAGTAATGTTAAACACAATTACATTACCAAAAGAAGCAGATACAAGCAAAATAACTTCACTTTCTGTTGCACCATTATTTGCTGAAGCAATAAAAAGAATTTATGATGACGAGCCAATTAGTAAGTTATTTGAAGTTTAGTATTACATATGATAAAAGAGCATTACCTAATGAGGTGGTGCTCTTTTTTTAAAAGTGATAATAAGGGAGAAGTGGGATATGGATGGAAAATTAGGTAAAGTGCTTGTAGTTGATGATGACGTAAATATTTGTGAAATGATTAATATTTATCTTCAAAGTTCTGGATTTGATACAAAGCTTATTAATAATGGAAAAATGGCAAAGGAAGAATTTTTGAATTATAAGCCCGATATAATTCTTTTAGATATTATGCTTCCTGAGATTGATGGATTAGATTTGTTAAAGTGGATTAGACGTGAGGGACGAGTTCCGGTTATCATGCTTACAGCAAAAGGAGATACTTTTGATAAAGTATTGGCATTAGAATTAGGAGCAGATGATTATGTGGTGAAACCTTTTGAACCTAAGGAATTGATAGCTAGAATAAAAGCTGTAATGAGAAGATATACTTCGGATGTTGATAAACAGGAAGTATTGCATTTTAATCAAATTATAATAGACGCTAGTTCGTATTCGGTTCAATATAAAGGGAAAGATATAAAAATGCCACCAAAAGAGTTTGAATTATTATATTTTTTGGCAAGTAATAAAAATAAGGTATTTACTAGAGAACAACTTTTGTGTGAAGTGTGGGGATATGATTACCCTGGGGATTCTAGAACGGTAGATGTTCATGTTAAAAGAATTAGAGAAAAGATTGTTGGTGGTGATGATTGGAGCTTAGAAACCGTATGGGGTGTAGGTTATAAATTTGAGGTGAAATGATTTTGAAAAAAGATAGTTTAGTTGATAAACTTACGATTTATATATCAATGACTATTTTAACCATAGTTGTTATATTATCTATAATAATTACTGTATGGCTTAATAATTATTTATTCAATGTTACAAGAAATAAATTTGAAACTGAAACTAACATTATATCTGAAAAAGTTAAAGGTTATGTTAGTTTGAGTGAGGATAGTAATTTGCAAGATTTACAGCACACTGTAGATTTAGTAGGAAAAATAACTGACTCTAAAATACTTATTGCTGATAATTTGGGATATGTATATGCGGTTTCTTCTGATGATGATTCTGATAAAAAGTATTCTAGTATAGGTTTATCAGAAGAAAACATGAAAGAATTAAAAAATGGAGAATGTATAGAGATAAAGGATGGGAACTTTAAGAATGCGAATTATACATACTTAGCTCCAGTAATTGATAATGGTTATTTTGCAGGTATAATTTCAATGAGTATATCTATGAAGTATATCATGAATTTTTCTGAGGATATTTGGAAGGTTGTAGTTTTGTTTGTAGTAATTCTAATGATGCTTATAATCGTTATAAATGGGATAATCGTAAAAAAATTTGTAACAATACCACTTAGAGATATAAACTTAACGGCACAAAGATTTGCCAAAGGTGAGTTTGAAGGGAAAATAGAGATTAAATCTAATGATGAGATAGGTGAATTAGGAAATTCTTTTAACTTTATGGCATTATCTTTAGCTGAAGTAGATAGAAATAGAAAAGCATTTATATCCAATGTTTCTCATGAACTGAGATCGCCAATTACATCTATAAAAGGATTTATATCTGGTATTATAGATGGAATAATTCCTAAAGATAAGGAAAATTATTATTTAAATATCGTTTATGATGAGATAAATAGATTGTCTAGGTTAGTAGACGATTTATTAGATATATCAACTTTAGAAGATAATAAAATTAAATTAAATAAAGTTGAAATAGATATAAATACATTAATTGAAATTTGCTTAGTGAAATTAGAAAATAAAATTATAGAAAAAGATCTTCATGTTGAAATGATTGTAGAAAAAAAGCATCAATTTGTATATGCAGATAGAGATAAGATTATTCAAGTATTAACAAATCTTTTGGATAATTCAATAAAATATGGAGATAAGAGTGGCTGTATTAAAATTGAGATAAAAGAAAAAGGACCTAAAATATATATATCAATAAGTAATAAAGGTAAATTACTAAGTGAAGAAGAGAAACTGAAAATATGGGACAGGTTTTATAAAGCAGATAAATCAAGAACCAATAAAGAAAGTACTGGATTAGGTCTGCCCATTGTAAGGTTAATATTAACTAGACATGGTGAAGATATATGGGCAGAGAATAAGGAAGATGGGGTAATGTTTACATTTACACTGGCAAAACAAAGTTAGTTTTGGAGGGCATAAAATGAAAGCAGATAGACATAAGAGAATAAGTATAAAAAAGAAGAGACGATATGCTACATTTAAAACATTAATGACTTTTATGTTTATACTATTCATGGTTGTAGGAAGTTCTTTTGTTGTGAATAAAATCATGATTACAAATGAAATTGAAAATTTAAAAAATGAAGAATCAGAAAATAATAAAGATGATTTCTATAAGGTAATAAATAAAGTTTCAGATTCTATTGTAACAATATCTGATGATAAAGAGAAACTTGAAAATAACGTTTTTAATGAAGGTAATGTATCAGGCATTATTTTAAATGAAGAAGGTTATATTTTAACAAGTTACAAAGCGATTAAAGGAAAAGATAAGTTATATATTAGGTTATCAGGAGTAGCAAATGAAGCTGTTGAAGCAAAATTTATTGGCGATGAAGAAAAAACTGACATTGCAGTTTTAAAAATAAGCTCTAATAATTTGATTCCAATAAAATTTGCAGATTACAACGAAATAAAAATAGGACAAAAAGTTTTTGCGGTAGGAAATGCTGTTTCAGCTACTCCAGTTGGTATGATTACACTGGGGATTATTACGTCTATTGATGAAGAGATAGTTGATGGGAATGGCAATTTATATAAAGTAGTAGAAACAAGTGCTATAACCAATAAAAAAAATTTAGGTGGAGTTCTTTGTGATTATAGAGGCAAATTAATTGGATTTATTGGTGGATGCAGTGTAGAATCCAATAAAGAGAATAATTTAAGTTATACATTAAGCGTTAGAGGTGTAAAAAATATATGTGAGTACTTAATAAATTTGACAGATATATTAGGTATAAATGGGGGAAATGCTATTGATGACCCAATAACTGGAGTCAAAGGCGTGTATGTTCAAAACATTAAAAAGGATGGATATGCAGCTAATGCTGGTTTGTTGCCCACAGATATAATAACAGATATAGATGATAAAGAAGTGGAAACTCCTGAAGATTTGTATTATGCAATTAAAATGAACAAAAATGGGGATAGTATAAAGTGTGGTTTCTTAAGAGATGGAACTAAAAGTAGTGTTACAATTAATTTAAAGTAGTAAAATTATTTTAGGTGTGTGGATGTTATAATTGTAATTTATTTAGACAGTAACATTTACTCACCTATTTGTTGTTTGGAAAATATTTAGTATAATTAATTATTATAATTAAAAGGAGAAATAAAAATATGTTTCTTATTGTTGGGCTTGGAAATCCAGGCAAGGAGTATGAAAATACAAGACATAATATTGGATTTAATGCTATAGATGAAATAGCTAAAAGGTATAATATAGAAGTAAATAGGATAAAATTTAAAGGTGTTTATGGTGATGGATTTATTAATGGTGAAAAAGTTATTCTTTTAAAACCATCTACATATATGAATTTAAGTGGTGAGAGTGTACGAGAAGTAATGGACTTTTATAAGCTTACAGATGAAGATGTATTAATAATATATGACGACATAAGTTTAGAAGTTGGAAGACTTAGAATAAGAGAAAAAGGAAGTGCCGGTGGGCATAATGGAATAAAGAGCATAATAAGTAACCTTGGTGGAGATAAATTTCCAAGAATTAAAATTGGGGTAGGACAACCTAAAGGAGATTTGGTTAATCACGTTTTAGGTAAGTTCTCTCAAGAGGATATGAAAATTTTAAATGATGTTTTAAAGGTGGTTGTAGATGCTTCAGAAGTAATTGTTAAAGATGATGCTAAAGAAGCTATGAATAAGTACAATGGGTTTAATGCAAACAAAACTGTTTAAGGATGGTGCAAAAAAATGAGATTAAAGGGATTAATGGAACCTTTAATTAATAGCAAAGAATTTTCTGATATAAAAGTATGCATAGAAAGAGGAAACGGACCAATAGAAGTTTCAGGATTATCAGAATCGGCAAAAGCATATTTAATTAATGGTATATATGAGGGGTTTGATAAACCGGTAGTAGTAATTACTAGTAGCGATATGGAAGCTAAAAATATATATGAAGATCTTAATTTGTATACTACAAATGTAGCTTATTTTCCAGTTAAAGATGTGGTTTTTTATAATATTGATGCTATATCTGGAGATTTGAGATGGGCAAGACTAAAAGTTATAAAAGATATCATTGATAAAAACAAGAATATAGTAGTTACATCGATAGAAGCTTTTGCGTCTTGCTATACACCAAGAGAGCTTCTTATAAATAATAGATTATCTCTTAATGTTGGCGAAGATGTAAATTTTAAAGATATAGCTAACGTTTTAGTTGCTGGTGGATATGAAAGGGTAGATATGGTTGAGGGGAAAGGTGAATTTTCGCTTAGAGGTGGACTGCTAGATGTGTTTCCAGCTGATTCTATTTATCCCTATAGAATTGAGTTATTTGGTGACGAGATTGATTCTATAAGGACTTTCAATACAGAATCTCAAAGAAGTATTGAAAAAGTTCAATCTATTGATGTTTTTCCTGCAAAGGAAATGATAGTAGATGATAACATAATTAAAGAAGCTAAAAGTAAGATACAAGAAGAACTTAAAGAAGTTTTAAAAAGTAATGAAGATAAATCAAGAAGTGAAAAATTATCACGTATAATTAATAATAATTTAGAAGTTTTAGATGAAACACATTCATTCGAAACAATAGAGAGTTATCTTCCATTTTTATATGAAAAAAGTGAAAGCTTTTTTGATTATTTAAATGATTATATTTTTATTATGGATGATAAGGATAGATCAAAAGGTAAACTAGATAGTACTTATTTAGAATTTAATGAGAATTATTCAGTGTTCCTTCAACGTGGAGATATACTACCTTCTCAAGGGAAGCTTTTATTAGAAAAAGAAAATGTAATACAGGCGTTAGAAGAAAAAGTCAGTGTTACTTTAGAACTTATTCAAAAAAGAGGTAAGTTTTTGAATCCAGTTGCATTTTCTGAAATTAACGGAGCAGTACTTCATCACTATCAAGGTCAACTAGATTTATTAATTGATGATATTTTGAACAAAAAGAATGATGGTTATAAAACTGTAATATTATCAGGTACAAGAGCAAGAGGAGAAAGACTTGTAGATACTTTGAGAGATAGAGGAATAGAAAGTAGTTATAAGGACGTAATTGATGAAATTGCTTTTGGTGAAGTTGTAATAACCTTTGGTAATTCATTAAAGGGGTTCGAATGCCCTGATTTTAAAATCTGTGTAATATCTGATAAAGAAGTTTTTGGAGAAGCTAAAAGAAAACTTTCAAAGACATCGAAGAAGGGCAAAGGTGTTGCTAAAATTAAAAGTTTTGCAGAATTAAAGCCTGGTGATTATGTTGTACATGTTAATCATGGAATTGGAGTATATAAAGGTATTAAGCAAATAGAAGTAGGCGGTCATAAAAGAGATTATTTAGATTTAGTTTATGATAAAGGTGATAAATTATATGTTCCAGTAGATCAGCTTGATTTAGTGCAAAAATATATTGGTAGTGAAGGCAAGGCTCCTAAAGTTAACAAATTAGGAGGAAATGAATGGATAAAAGCTAAGTCTAAAGTTAGAAAGTCTATCAATGAAATAGCTGAAGATTTAGTTAAACTTTATGCTGTAAGATCTACTATGAAAGGCTATAGGTTTAGTAAGGATACAGAATGGCAAAAACAATTTGAAGATGAATTTCCATATGAAGAGACACCAGATCAAATTACTTCTATTGAAGATATAAAGAAGGATATGGAATCAGAAAAATCTATGGATAGACTTCTTTGTGGTGATGTTGGATATGGTAAAACTGAAGTTGCTGTAAGAGCAGCATTTAAAGCTGTTATGGATAGTAAACAAGTTGCGTTTCTTGTACCTACAACAATTTTAGCAGAGCAACATTATAAAAATCTAAAAAAGAGATTTTCTGATTTTCCAGTTACTATAGATATGGTAAGTAGATTTAGAACTGCTAAACAGCAAAAAGCTACTTTGCAAGCTGTTAAAGAAGGAAATGTAGATATATTAGTTGGAACACATAGATTGGTTTCAAAGGATGTTAAGTTTAGAGATTTAGGTTTACTTATTGTTGATGAAGAACAAAGATTTGGAGTAACTCAAAAGGAAAAAATAAAGAATTTAAAGAAAAATGTAGATGTTTTAACTTTAAGTGCAACACCAATTCCAAGAACCCTTCATATGTCTCTTACTGGAGTTAGAGATATATCCGTGATTGAAACTCCGCCTGAAGAGAGATATCCAATTCAAACTTATGTAGTAGAACAAAATGATCAGTTAATTCGTGATGCTATAATTAGAGAAATTTCAAGAAATGGTCAAGTTTACTTTGTATATAATAAAGTTGAATATATAGAAAGAATGGCAAATTATGTTCGTGCATTAGTGCCAGAAGCTAAAATTGGCATAGCTCATGGACAAATGACAGAGAGAGAGCTAGAAAAAGAAATGATGAATTTCATGGATAATGAATATAATGTTCTTGTGTGCACAACTATCATTGAAACAGGAATAGATATTCCAAATGTCAATACTATAATTGTATATAATGCTGATAAAATGGGATTATCACAACTTTATCAGCTTAGAGGAAGAGTTGGACGTTCCAACAAAATTGCCTATGCGTATTTATTATATACTAAGGATAAAGTACTTACAGAAGTAGCAGAAAAGAGACTTAAGGCATTAAAGGATTTCACTGAGTTAGGTTCAGGGTTTAAGATTGCTATGAGAGATCTTGAAATAAGAGGCGCAGGTAATATGATGGGATCTTCACAACATGGTCACATGGCAGCAGTAGGATATGATTTGTATTGTAGAATGCTTGAAGATACAGTCAAACTTATAAAGGGTGAAATAGATAAGGAACCAATAGAAACAACAGTAGATTTAAAAGTTGATGCTTATATTCCAGGATCATATATTGAAGATGAAATACAGAAGATTGAAGTATATAAGAAAATAGCAGCAATTGAAAATATAGAGGAGTACAATGATATTAAGGAAGAGCTTGAAGATAGATATTCAGAAATTCCTGAGTCAGTATATAATCTTATGGATATTGCATATATCAAGAGTAGAGCTAAGTTGTTATCTATTGAAGAGATAAAAGAAACTTCTAAGGATATAATGTTTATTTTTGCTGAGAATGATGATGATTATAAAGATATATTTGTAAAGGTAATTAAATACTATAAAGATGATGTGATATTAAAGTTTGGTGAAAGACCTTCTTTTATATTTAAACAAGGAAATAGAAAAAAAGAAGAAATGTTAGAATTCTTCAAAAAAATGTTGGAGGATCTTTTAGCTAAAAAGTAATATTAATATATAATTAATTGAATTGATATCACAAGATTGCTATACTAAATATATATTTATACAAAAATATAGCAAGGAGAGATAAACTTTGAAGAGAATAAAAAAATACGTTCTAATGGCTCTTACTGGTATTATGGTTTGTTCTTTTGCAGGATGTAATCTTATCGAAAGAACGCAGGAGTCAATTGATAATACTGTTTATGCTAAAGTAGGAGATACAAAAATAACTAAAGGGCAAGTTGATAAGCAAATGACTCCAATAATTAATCAACTTAAATCTAAATATGGTGAAAACTATAAAGACAATTCAGCTGTTAAAAAGCAATTAAAGGAGACTACAACACAAGTTGTAAACACTCTAGTTGAGTGGGAAGTGTTATATCAAAGTGCAGGAGATTACGGTGTGGATCCTGAATCTGATGAAATAAAAGGTGAGGTTGAAAAAACAATTAGCCAATACAAAGAAAGTGCGGGCTCTGATGAAGAATACAATTCTATGCTTGAGCAATATGGATATGATGCAGATAGTTTTGAAGAGTTTTCAAAGAAGCAAGCAGTTGTAAGTGCTGTTGCTAAAAAGATTGGAGAAGATGTTGAAGTTACTGATGATGATGTAAAAAGTTATTATGATGAAAATATAGATACTTATACAACTAAAGCAGGTGCTGATGTTACCCATGTTGTATTCTTATTTGAGAAAGATTCGGATCAAAATCTAGTTGATGGAACTGAAGAAGAAATGCTTCAAAAAGCAAATGAAGCAAGACAAAAAGTCTTAGCAGGTACATCATTAAAGGATATTGCAAATAGCGATGAATATAAAGATTGTTCTAAATTCGAAGATTTAGGACGTGTATCATTTGAAGGTAAAGATACAAAAGGAAATTCGATGGAACAAGCTTTTACAGATGGTTTTAAAGATTTACCAGCTAACCAAGTATCAGAACCAGTTAAAACTAGTTTTGGATATCACTTAATTATAAATACTAATGTATATCCTAATGATGAAGTTAAGGAATTGGACGATACATTAAAGGAACAAATTAAGAATACTTTATTAACAACAAAGCAAAAAGATAAATATTCAACTACTCTTGATAGTTTAAAAGAAAAAATAGGTGTAAAAACTTACGAAGATAGAATAGAATAATGCCTATATTTTAAAGGATAGAAAAGTTTCTAACTTTTCTATCCTTTTTGTTTCTGTAATAAAAAGTACAAGTTATAATTTGAAATTAAATTGAATTTAAATTTTCACATTGATATACTGAAAATATACTATGGTATTTTTACTAAAGAAAAAAAGGAGAGTAAATAACTTTGGAGAAGATGAAAAAATATTTAACAATAACACTTGTAATTACTTTTATTTTGGCGCTTACAGGATGCGACTTGATAGAGAGAAACGCAGATTCAGTAGATAAAACTGTTTATGCAAAAGTGGGAAGAACCAAGATTACAAAGGGTGAAGTGGATCAGGCATTAAAACAGTATTTAGATTATTACAAATCTAATTATGGAGAAGATTATGAAAGTAATTCTGAGATAAAAGAAACTTTGAAAAGCTTAAGAATTCAACAACTAGATGGATTGGTAGATAAAGAGGTGCTTTATCAAAATGCTAAAAATTTAGGAGTACAACCAACGGAAGATGAGATTAATGCAGAAGTAGATAATAGAATTGCTTATTATAAGGATGTAGTGGGATCTGATGAAAAATATACTGCTTGGTTAGAGGGAATTGGATATAATGAAGAGAGTTTTAAAGAAAATTTAAAGAATATGATAATTGTAAGTATGGTAGTTGATAAAATACTTGAAGATGTAGAAGTGTCTGATGAAGAGGTGGAAAAATAATACAATGATAACATAGATAATTATACAAATAAACAAGAAGATATTGTCACTCCGTTAGATGATAAATTAAAAGTTGAAATTAGAAATCAATTATTATATTCAAAACAAGAGGAAATATATAAAACAAAACTTGATGAATTGAAAAAAAACATTAAGATAAAAAAATACGAGGATAGAATTTAGAACTATATTTAGGTAGGAAAACTTAGGCTTTCCTATCTTTTTTTAATGCACAGGAATTTATAAAATTTTTTGAAACTGAAAGCTAGATTATTTCTAGCTTTCAGGCTCGTTATATGGTAAATTAGTTAATCATATAGTAGAGGTTTTTTAATGAAGAAAAATAAAATAAAATTAATTTTAGAAGATCATTGGAGTGGCTTCTTAAAGCTTTATAACAAAAAGATAAGAAAAAATGTTAAAGAAGAAGTTAATAGAGTATTAAGGTGTAAAGATATAAGACATGGATATATTGAATTTAAATGTGATAAGTGTAATGTAAGTAAAAAAGTTGGGTTTACTTGTAAAAGCCGTTTTTGCACGTCTTGCGGTAAAGTCTATACAGATAAATGGGTAGATAATATGCTTGGTAACTTAATAAATGTTAAGCATAGACATATAGTTTTTACAATTCCAGAAGAGTTAAGAAAGTTTTTCGGAGCAGATAGACAAAGGTTGAAGATATTACCGAAATGCGCTGCTAAAGCTGTTACGAGTTGGATGTATAAGTTAAATAAAAGTGAGGAGTTTACACCAGGAATAGTTACTGTAATTCATACCTTTGGAAGAGATTTAAAGTGGAATCCTCATGTTCATATGATGATTACGGAAGGTGGTACTGGCAAAAAAACTGAATGGAAGCACATAAAACATTTTTCATATGAAGCTTTAAGAAAGAGATGGCAAAAAGTCTTGTTAGATGAAATTACAGCTATTTGTGAAAATAGTAAAGCAATGCGAACATTAAGAAATAAACTTTATCAAAATAATGGTAAAGGATTTTATGTACATGCAAAAACTGAAATAAAATCAGCCAAGATAGCTGCTAAATATGTTGGAAGGTATGTTGGGCGACCTGCAATAGCAGAGTCTCGAATACTTAAATATGATGGTATAAATGTAACATATAAATATACAAGACATGAAGATAATAAGGTAGTTATTGAAACAGTTCATGCATATGAATTTATAAAGAAATTAATGATACATATACCAGAAAAGAATTTTAAAATGGTAAGATATTTTGGAATTTATTCTAGAAGGAGCAAAGGACAGCATAACTTTATTAAAATGATTGAAGATAAGATATTAAAGCTTAGAAGGTCGCTTGATAAATGGCAATATAGGATATTAGCAAGTTTTGGCGTTAGTCCATGCAACTGTCCTATATGTAATAAAAGAATGAGATTTTATGATATTGTATATCCTAAATATGGTTCTATACGTGAATATTTAAAAACTAGAATAATAGAAGGTACTAAGGAAAAGCTTGAGGAAGCTATTGAAATATATGCTATTACAAAAAGAATAATATATGGTAGAATTAATCCGACAACACGATAGTTGGAGGAATTTAATATGGAAGCAACAATAAAATATAAGTGTATAGGATGTAATATGGAAGAAGATATTCCTAAGGAGGTTGTAGAATACTTTGATGTAATGGATCAAAGTAACATAGATGAACCCCCTTGTTTTTCATGCGAAAAATGCGGCAGCATAATGAGACCATTAAAATATGATGGTGTTTATGGGAAAAAATACAGAGGATAAGAATTAAGCATAGGATTTTTAGTTTCCTATG
>JAQXTC010000105.1 GCA_029219285.1 Clostridiaceae bacterium | reverse complement strand
CTTTTTCATATTCTAATTCAGTAAGTGTTGGAGTTTCACCTGTTGTTGCCAAAGGCATAACCCCGGTGATTCCTTCACTAATATAATGGTTTAATAACTTTTCATAGGAAACCAAATCAACTTCTCCATCCTTAAATGGCGTTATAATTGGTAACCATACGCCTTCAATTTTCATTTTCTTACCTCCATTTATAGGTAAGGGCAACTTCAAAAAAATAAGCCCATCATTAATTGTATGATGGACTATAGTTTCATTTAATAAATCAATATTTTTAAAATTGTAGCCCTCCACTTTCGTGACAGTTATACATATATTTTATGTATACCCAGGATAACTTTTCTGCATAAAAAACATTATCCTTCGGCTGCTATACCTTTCCACTATTCTTTAAATGTGTGCCCACCAGAATAGATTACTCTTTATAAACAGCACCTCTACCTTTTTTAATTTTTCTTTATTTTAACCTACTATGCAATAATTGTCAATTATAAATTATGTTCTTTAACGAAATCTATTGCTTTTATCATTATTCTCCACTCCATTTATGTATTACTATAATAATACCATAATAAAATTAAGTTAAATACATTTACTTAATCTTCTGGAAATTTCAAGGTGAATTTCATTCTATCCTCACAAGCTTTAGTATTTGCAAATATATTAGTGGCATTTGCTAAGAAATCCTTTGGTTCCATCATAGCTACGGAAAAATGAGTTAAACATAGCTCCTTACAAGCTGCTTCTTTGGCAAAAGTAGCTGCTTCTCTAAAGGTCATATGCTTATTTTTTATAGCTTTATCTATATCTAAATCATCTCCATAGGTACCTTCACAAAATAACATATCACATTTAAAGTAAAACTCTTTCATTGATTCTAGAGGTCTTGAATCAGTAAGATAGCCTATTTTTAACCCTTCTCTACCTCTGCCAAGAACCATATCTCTGGTATAGGTTTGGCCTTCGAAATCTATTGATTCAGCGCTTTTTTGTAGCTTATTCCATAAGATTTTAGGCACCTTATTTGCCTGTGCTTTTTCCACATCAAATCTTGCTGATCTTTTAAAATATAGCGAATAGCCAAGACAAGGTGTATTATGATCCGCATCAATAGTTGAAATAATAAGGTTATCATCAAAGATGCTTATACTTTCCTGAGGATTTTCCATTACTTCTACATCATAAGGTAGATACTTGCAAGTAACCATTAATCCTGCCATTACTTCTTTAATGCCTTGTGGCCCAATAATTGTTATCTTGTCTTCTCTACCACTGTTGCCTATTGTTTGCAAAAGACCTGGTAAGCCCAGAATATGATCTCCATGGCAGTGAGATATTAATATATAATCTATAGTTTTAAAACCAGTACCGCACATTTTCATGGAAACTTGTGTACCTTCGCCGCAATCAATTAATAGTTTATGGCCTTTAAAATTAATTAACATTGAAGATAAAAATCTATAAGGAGTTGGCATTCCTCCACCTGTGCCAAGCATTGTTATATCAACCAATTATGTCACCACCTAAAATTTAATTAGTTCTTATTTATATATTATTTTATATATTATAACATTAAAATAAATAATAAAGAGCCAGATAAACTAACTCTACATCTCCTTAGCTTCAACAAAGCTTTCTACTACTTCATTAAACCTATCTTTTTCGTCATAGAAAACTCCATGACCACTATTTTTAAACTTTATAAGCTTGGCATTTTTAATTAGCTTTTCCTGTTCTAAAGCTAAGGGAAATAAACAAACTTTATCATGGATTCCATGAATAATTAATGTATCTACATCTATCTTTTTTAAATCTTCAAATAGTTTTTCTTCATGAAGCCAAGTATCGGCAATTTCAGCTGTTGCCCAACCTGCAGCTTGAAATCCTAAGCTCATAAACCAATTCATAAAACTCTTACTATGTTTTTTATAAAAGAAAATATCACCAAAATCCTTAAGCATCTTTGGCCTATCATTATATGTTCCGCTTATTATGTTTTCAACTACTTTGGTATCTATTCCATAAGGAAAATAACTTCTCTTAATAAGACTAGGAGCTGCTGCTGCACAAAGGATAAGCCCTTTAACTCCACAGCCTTGGTGCCGAGCCATATATCTTGCAGCTATTGCGCCACCAGTTGAATGTCCAAGTAAAATGAAATTATCTAGATGTAATTCATCCACAACTGCCTTAACATCATCACTTAAGGTGTCATAGTCATAACCACAATTAGGCTTATCAGATTTGCCAAAGCCCCTTTGATCAATACCAATACACCTTATTCGTCTTTGAATGAAATAATCATATTGATATTCAAACAATTCATGACTTCCTGGCCAACCATGTAAAAATACTACGGTGTTATCACCATTTTTATTAATATCTTCAACGAATAACTTAACGCCATCATTGGTAGTAATAAAACATCCCACAAAAGTTGCCTCCAAATGATTTTATTACTAGCATATTCTTAAGATATTATAGATGTTCATCTTTTACTTGTATCTATAGTGACATAATTCAAAATAGCCATTGGGTTTTCTACTTGAATAAAATCATCTTTTCTTTTAGAAGGTTGAGAAGAATCTTCACGTAAATACCATGCAGCTTGTACCGCTTTCATGCCAAGCTTCTTAGCAGTTTCTAATTCGTAACTTCCACCATCACCTACATACAAGCATTCTTCAGGCTGACAATTAAAATGCTTAATACATCTAGTAAAAATCTCTTCATCTGGCTTAGCTACTCCTTGCTCATAAGAAAGATACGCAGCATCAAAATATGGATAAAGGATGCTATTTTTTATAACTGCAACTTCTTCAGAAAAACAGTTACTTATTAGGGCAATGGAAATACCTTTTGCTTTTAGTGCTTGAAATAAGGGTATTATTTCGGGATTAATATTCTCAAAACACCGCTTTTTAGTATCGATTCTCTTATTGACAATTTTATTTAATAATTCTTCAGAATAACAATTATTCTCTTTAAGGATATTTTCTAGGGCTTGTTCTAATTTCATTTTGCCGATAGTTCTATCTTTATCTGATAATTGCCAGGTTGACTGAAATTTATCGACGGCAATATTGGCAT
>JAQXTC010000104.1 GCA_029219285.1 Clostridiaceae bacterium | reverse complement strand
TCCATCTCTAACATCTAAGCAGGGTATAATCCTTTTTGCATGCATTCTATCCCTCCTCTTTTGATACCTTTATTGCCTCTTTCAATGATAAAGTCTTAGCATATATTGCCTTACCGGTAATTGCAGCATATAACTTCATTTCCTTTAAATTTCTAATATCTTCTATATTGCTAATACCACCTGAAGCTGTAATATTAATCTCAACCTCTTCTTGTATTTTTTTTAGCATATCTAAATTAGGTCCTTTTAATGTGCCATCTTTACTTATGTCTGTAACAATAACATTTTTAGCATTACACATCTTTAAATCTTTAATGAAATCTATATAATGTAAATGACTTTCTTTAAGCCATCCTCTTCCACATACGAATCCATTTTTACAATCAACTGCAATAGCAATTTTATCACCAAAATCATTAATAGAATCTAACATAAGTTCTTTGTTTTCTATGGCGCTAGTACCTAAAATCACTCTTGATACTCCCCCATTTAATAATTTCTTAATTGTATCGTAACTTCTTATACCACCACCGACTTCAATAGGTACATTAACTTTTTTAGCAGCTTCTAAAATAATATCATCATTAACCAAATTTCCTACTTTTGCCCCATCTAGATCAACTAAATGAATATACTCAGCACCAAGACTTTCAAATTGTTTAGCAGTATCCAACACACTCTCTGCAACTAATTCCTTTTTACTATAGTCTCCTTGATAAAGCCTTACAGGCTTACCATCCATTATGTCTATTGCAGGTATTATAATCACAATATCAACTCCTTAAACCTTTTTAAAATTTCAAGTCCATTTTCACCACTTTTTTCAGGGTGAAATTGTATTCCAATAATATTATTTTTTCTAACTATTCCTGGTATCTTCATTTTTCCATAATTCGAATATGCAATTAGGTTTTCTTCATCATAACCCTTTGCATAATATGAATGAACATAATAAGCAAATACCTCTTTATTGAATTGTGGTAAAATATTATCTTTGTTATTAACCTCAAGTCTATTCCATCCAATATGAGGTATCTTTACGCTTTTATCTTCCATCTGAACTATACTTCCTTTTAATAGTCCTAAGCCTTCTGTTTCTTCCACTTCATATCCCTTTTCAAATAGTACTTGCATCCCAAGGCATATCCCTAAAAGAGGTTTATTTTTTCTTGCCTCTTCTTTTATAACTTCAATAAGGTTTGCCTTCTTTAAATTCTCCATGCAATCTTTAAAAGCACCTACTCCTGGAAGAATTAATGCATCAGCTTTTCTAATTTCAGATATATCAGAAGATATGGCACATTCACAGTTAATTTCATTTAGTGCATTATAAACACTTTTCAAATTTCCCATTCCATAATCGATTATTATAACCATAGTTCCTCCTATATACATCCTTTAGTAGATGGTATTTTACTGTTTTTACCATCCACTTTAACCGCTTCTCTAATAGCTCTTCCACAAGCCTTAAATAATGCTTCTATTTTATGATGATCATTCTCTCCATACATAACTTCACAATGAAGTGTTATTTCTGAATTAAAAGCAAAAGCCCTAAAAAACTCCTCTACCATTTCAGTAGAAAAACTTCCGATACTTTCTCTTTTGAACTCACTCTTAAACACTAAAAAGCTTCTACCACTTATATCTACTGTAACCCTTGCCAATGTTTCATCCATTGGAACAAAAGCATTTCCATATCTATTTATTCCTTTTTTATCACATAATGCTTCTTTAAAAGCTTTCCCCATGGTTATTCCAACATCTTCTACTGTATGATGATCACAAACCTCTAAATCACCCTTTGCTTTTATATCTAAATCAATGCCTGCATGAAATGCAAACAATTTAAGCATATGATCAAAAAAGCCAACACCAGTATCTATATTAGATAAACCAGTTCCATCTAAGTTAATATTCAACTCAATCTTTGTCTCAACTGTTTCTCTTTTTAAACTTGAATTTCTCACTTAACCTTACAGCTCCCCTCTATAAAAATACCTTTTTTAGAACCTGTAATATTTTTTTATTTTCGTCATCATTACCCACTGAAATTCTAAAACTATTATCATTAAAATTTCTTATGCTTATATTGTTTTGATTTAATTCATCAAATAGCTTTTCCTTTTCTTCCGTTCTGCCAAAAATAAAGTTTGCTTTAGAATCATAAAATTTAACTTTTCCTTGCGCTGCCTTCTCTAGATCTTTTAAGTTTCTATATAAAACTTCTCTTTTAATTTTTATTAATTCTATTTGTTCATTAATGCTATTTTTATCCTCTAAAACCTTTTCAGCTATAAGCTGTGATAAAGTATTAACATTAAAAGGTACCTTATAACTTAATAATTCTTTTACACATTCTTTATTTGATAATAAGAATCCAACTCTTAAAGCTGCAAGTCCCCACGCTTTCGATAAGGTTCTTGTAACTATCAAATTATTATATTGGTCTATAAGATTCACCATAGTTTCTCCATAAAACTCATAGTATGCTTCATCAACTACAACCTTAATATCTTTAAAACTTTCTAAAATCTTAATTATATTTTCAGTTGATAATACATGTCCTGTAGGATTATTAGGATTGGAAAATATGATTAAATCAACATTTTCTTTTTGGCCTTTTTCAATAAACTTGTCTATATCTATGCTACCGTCTTCTTCTGCTATGTATTTAACCACTTCACCACCATATAACGAAACATAATAATCATACATGGAAAAATCAGGACTTAGTGTGTAGAACTTCTTACCCGCACTTATAACCGAACTTATTATTAAATTAAGCATTTCATCTGATCCATGACCAACTATTACATTTTCTTCACTTAAATTATCCCCAGCATATTTTGCATAAAGTTTTCTGACATTTAAATATATGTCATCAGGATATCTATTAAATTCAATTTTACTTATTAATTCTTTAATATCCTTTTGTTTTTCTTCACTTAAATTCATAAAACTTTCATTACTATCTAATCTTATATTGGATGTACTATCTTTACTTTTGTAAACATTAATTTCTTTCATTTTCTAATCTCACCTTCACTGAATTTGCATGCGCTGTTAAGCCCTCTTTGTTCGCTAAATTTATTATTTTTTCTCCATCCTCTTTTATAGCTTCCTTTGAGTAATATAAGAAAGATGACTTCTTAACAAAACTCTCTACTGATAAAGGTGAAAAAAATCTTGCTGTTCCATTAGTAGGAAGTACATGATTAGTTCCTCCAAAGTAATCCCCTATTGGCTCTGTTGTGTTATATCCTAAAAATACTGAGCCTGCATTTTTTACTTTTCCTAAAAGTTCCATGGAGTTTTCAATCATAAGTTCTAAATGTTCTGGTGCAATTATATTAGAAAATTCCAAACATTCATCGATAGTATCACAGATAATTGCTTTACCATAATTCTTTAAAGACTCCTTTATTATCTCTTTTCTTTCAAGAGTCTCTACTTGTTTTTTAAGCTCTAACTCAACTTCTTTATATAACTTTTCTGAGGTAGTTATAAGTATTGCTGATGCTAACTTATCATGCTCAGCTTGTGACATTAAATCTGCAGCTACATACCTTGCATTTGCCTTTTCATCAGCAACAATAAGTATTTCACTAGGTCCAGCTATCATATCTATATCAACTTCCCCATATACTAATTTCTTAGCTGTTGCTACAAAAATATTTCCTGGACCTACAATTTTATCAACCTTTGGCACTGTTTCAGTACCATATGCTAAAGCTGCAACCGCTTGAGCTCCACCTACTTTATATATATTATCTACACCTGCAATCTTTGCTGCTACTGCAATATAAGGATTAATACTGCCATTTTTATTGGGCGGTGTAACCATCACAATATTTTCCACTCCTGCAACCTTTGCTGGGACAATATTCATAAGTACTGTGGATGGATAAGCAGCTGTTCCTCCTGGAACATATACCCCAACTGAATTTAAAGGCAATACTCTTTGCCCCAAAAATACTCCTTGTGATTTATTTAATATAAAACCTTGCTTAACCTGAGCCTTATGATAATATTCAATATTTTTCTTAGCTTCTTTTAAATCATTAATAAATTCCTCTTCTACAACTTCAAAAGCCTTATTAATTTCATCTTCTGAAGCCTTTATAGAATCAATTTCTACACCATCAAACTTTTGTGTTAATACTTTTAACGCTTTATCTTTTCCATTCCTAACTTCCTTAAGAATATCTGTTACTGAATTAGTCACATCAAGACTAACTTCACTTTGCCTTTTCCTTAAATCTTCAATAAGCATGTCTTTATCTATATTTTTCAAAGTAAAACTTTTTAACACATTAACGCCCCCTAATTATTGCCTATGCTATTTTCTTTATATCAATAACTTATTTATAAAATTTTTAATTTCATTTTTCTTTAATTTAAAGCTGGCTTTATTAACTATTAATCGTGCACTTATATCACAAATAGTGTCAAATACAACTAATCCATTCTCTTTAAGTGTAGTACCTGTTTCCATGATATCTACAATTGCGTCACACAAACCCAATATTGGTGACAATTCAACAGATCCTTCAATTTTAATAATTTCCACATCCATATTCTTCTTCTTAAAATATTCTTTGGCAACAGTCGGATACTTTGTTCCAATTTTTATATGTCCAATTTTATTAAATATATTTTTTTGGGGAAGTGATGCCACAATAAATTTACATTTACCTATACCCAAATCTAACATTTCATAATAATTATCATCAGCTTCTAATAGTGTATCTTTTCCTACTATTCCTATATCAGCAACTCCATGTTCAACATAAGTAATAGAATCAGCTGCCTTAACCAAAAAATATTTAATATCTTCCTTTGTATCATTAAAAACAAGTTTTCTTCCTTTATTTTTTAATTCATCAATGCCAAATCCTGATTTTTCAAAAAGTTCTACAGCTGACTTTTCTAATCTTCCTTTTGTTATTGCAATACTAATGCTCACCTTCAGCACCTTCTTTACTAACAATTATTTTTTTCAACTTGTCATCATACTTCATTTCTACAATATGTCCACTTTTTCTAAGTTGTTTAGCTTTATAAAAAGCCTCAACAACATTTTCATCTCCATAATTCACTTTATAAATTTCTTCATTTTTATAATTATTTTTATCCATAGTATCCATAAGATTATCTATATTTATAGAAAACCCTATCGCTGCTCTATCATCGCCAAAATTACCAATCAAACTATCATATCTTCCACCACTTAATACTGCCATTCCAACACCTTCAACAAAACCTCTAAAAGTTATGCCTGTATAATAATTTAATTTTTGAACCATTCCTAAATCAAATGATATTTCTTTTTCATAGCCTAGCTGTTTTAATAATTCTGCAAGTTTTTCCAGATATTCAATACTTTTTATCAACTTATCGTTAAAGCAATATGTTTTAGCCAATTTTAATACTTCTCTATCTCCAAATAACCAAGGAAGTTCCTTGAAGAATTTTCTATAAGATTGATTAATATCTATAGAATCTAAGAATTCATAAAGTTCTTTCATACTTTTCTTATCAATTAACTCTGCAAGTTTTGATTTTTTCTCATCATCTAAGTCAAGATCTTCTATTGCAGAATTAAAAAAATTAATATTTCCTATTTCTAATTTTGTATTATTTCCTTTAACTACCTGCATAACATCTAATGCAGTAACTAAAACTTCAAGATCTGAATTTATTCCACTTGCTCCTATAAGTTCAACTCCACAGTCTGTATACTCATTTCGTTTACCAACAAGACTTTCATTCATTCTAAATACATTAGAACTATATCTAAACCTTAAAGGTTCTTTCATATCTTTAAACTTAGAAGCAACTATTCTAGCTATTGGAATTGTCATATCAGGTCTTAAAATTAGAATCTTTCCCTTATAATCAAAAAACTTATACACCTCCTCTTCTTTTATATTTTCAAATATAGAATTAAAAGTTTGATAAAATTCTATAGTTGGTGTAACTACTTCCCTATAGCCCCATTTTTCAAATATCTCTTCTATATTTTTTTGTAAGCCTTTTTTTATTTTGTATTCTTTAGGAACAAGGTCTCTTGTGCCCTCTGGAATAACATATTTCTTTCCCATATAGCCTCCTTTTTACTTTAGCGTGATAAATCGTTAAATTAAGAATTATATTATCATACCTTATACAGGTTGTAAATACTTATATTGTAATTTTATGAAATATTAACAAATGGCATGTAGTTATCCACATAATAAATAAAATTCTTGTTAATAATTATTTCATTTTATTTCTTATAAAAAAAACGGTATTAAAATAAATTTTAATACCGGTAAAGTTATATTTATTCCATGGCCACAAATTCCACTTTTTCAACCTTATTTAATTTTCCTAATTCATACATTAGTATTTTTATATCACCTTTAAGTTCACTCATATCTATTGTTAAACTTACATATGCATATCCATTTAACGGTATTCCCTGATTAATTGTCAATATGCTTCCTCCAACACTAGATATATAATTTAATATATTAGAAAGTACTCCTGTTTCATCTATAATTGTAAGTGAAAATGTTGCTTTTCTTCCTTTTTGACTCTCTGAAAATTCAAAAACAAGATCTTTATATTTATAATATACACTTCTACTTACTCCAACTAATTTAGTTGCTTCAGTAACTTCTTTAACTTTGCCTTCTTTTAGTATTTTCTTCACTCTTACAACTTTTTCATAAACATCTGGCAATGCCCTTTTATCAATTAATAGAAAATTTCCTTCCATTAGTTTTCTCCTTTTTGTGTTTTTGCTCCTGTTTTATCTACATTAAGATTATAAACATCCCAATCTAAGTTTTTTTCTTTTAAAAACTCTTTAATTTTACCACAAAAGTCATCATTATTTCTATCATTTATAGCCATAATAGTAGAACCTGCTCCACTTAAATATGAAGCCAATGCTCCATTTTTATATGCATTTTCTTTAACTTCATCAAAATTTTTTATAAGTTTTCCTCTATATTTTTCATGGAATGCATCATTACATGCTGTTTTCAACATATGAAAATCTCCATTTATCATAGATGATACTAACAATGCTGCTCTAGATACATTAAATACACCATCTTTAAAAGGAATTTCTTTAGGAAGAACATTTCTTGATTCTTCTGTTGATAACTTGAAATCAGGGATTATAGGCACAAATTTCAACTTATCACTTACATCAATTTTTTCATAAAGAACCTTTCCATTGTCAACTACTGATATAACCATTCCTCCTAAAACTGCTGGTGCAACGTTATCTGGATGTCCTTCAATTTCTACTGCCATTTCTAAAATCTCTTCTTTGGTAAATTTATTATCCATTATCTTATTAGCTCCAACAAGACCTCCAACAATACATGTAGAACTACTACCAAGCCCTCTAGAAACTGGTACGTCTTCTCTTGCTATACCTATTTCTATTCCTTTAGGCTCATAACCACCTGCTTCAAAACATTTCTTCATAGCTATATATATAAGATTATCCTCATTGCAAAATTCTTTACTTACATTTTTAAAGGACAATCCTTCTTCAATTTCCTTAAATGTAAATTCATTATATAATTCTAAGGCTATTCCCATAGAATCAAAACCTGGTCCCATATTTGCAGAAGTAGCTGGTACTCTAACCTTTATCATGTTATAAACTTCGCCTCCTACTTCAAATAAGACAAGATTTCTTCTCTCATTTTATTCTTATCACAGACATCATTATGAAGAACTTCTTTTTCATCTAAATTCTTAAGATTGTTTGGAATTTCAATACCTGTACTTTCAAATAACTTTGTTAATATATCAAAATCATTACAATTTGTCACATCAATTTCTAAGGCATTACATATACTTCTAGGGAATTTATATGGACTAGCAGTTGATACAATTAAACTTTGTTTAATATCCCCTGTTCTCTCTACATATTTGTCATATACTGTCTTGGCAACACCTGTATGAGTATCCATTAGATATCCATCTTTCTTATATGTATCTTTTATTGTTTTTTTAACTTCTTCTTCTGTAGCGTACTCTCCATAAAATTCCTTCATGAAATTTTTCATTTCTGGTGAAATTTCATATACACCATCACTCATTAATGAATTCATTAAATCCTTAACTGTATTAGAATTTCTGCCACTTGCTTCATATAATAATCTTTCTAAATTTGAAGATACCAATATATCCATTGAAGGTGATTCTGTAAGTATAAGGTCTCTTCTCTTATCATAAGTACCTGAATTAAAGAAATCTGTTAATACTTTATTTTCATTGGATGCACAAATAAATTTATCGATTGGTAATCCCATTTGTTTAGCATAATATGATGCTAGAATATTTCCAAAGTTACCTGTTGGAACAACAACATTAATCTTTTCATCTATTTTAACTTTATTCTGTTTTACAAGTTCAAAGTAGCCATAAAAATAGTAAACTATCTGTGGTACTAATCTTCCTATATTTATAGAATTAGCAGAAGATAAACGATATCCTCTCTCACCTAAATCTTCTTTAAACTGTTCATCCCCAAAAATTTCCTTAACACCAGTTTGCGCATTATCAAAATTTCCTTTTATAGCACATACCTTAACGTTTTTTCCTTCTTGAGTCACCATTTGTCTTTGTTGAATTGCACTTACTCCATCCTTAGGATAATAAACTATTACTTTAAATTGATCTACATCTTTAAACCCTTCCAATGCTGCTTTACCTGTATCTCCTGATGTAGCTGTTAATATTACTATTTCCTCTTTAATATCTAACTTTTTCTTAGCCCTCTTCATAATTTGTGGAAGAAATAACAATGCAGCATCTTTAAATGCTGAAGTTGGTCCATGATATAACTCTAAAAAACCATTATTAACTTCTACATTATACCTGTTTTTATAGGCATCATTTATAGCTCCCTTTAAATCTTCTTCACTTATATCAGTAAAAAATTCTTTTATTATTTTATACGCTAGTTCCTCATAAGATAAATTTTTCTCCATCTTTATTGAGTCATAACAATTTGGAAAAGAATCAGGAACGTAAAGTCCCCCATCTCTTGCAATACCATTAACAATAGCTTCTGCTGAAGCTATATTTTTTTCTAAGCCTCTTGTGCTTTGAAATTTCATATAATCACCCCAAGTATTTTTATTTAACATTTTTCTATTATATTCTTGTTTATTGTAATTTTACCATGTTTTCCCTGCGTCTACAACTGTTTTCCTCTTATAAACTTTCTACAAAAAAAGAGCACACCAACAACAATAATAATATGCTGTTAGTGTGTTCTACCCAGGAGTATTTGCGCATATAAAAGCTAAGCATTTATTAATGACTTCTTTTATAGCATAAATACACTCTTATTTTATCATAAAAAGTAAAATTTGCAAATCTAGTTCAAATTTAACAGTACCAAAGCACCTTTTATTGAAACATTATGATTCTTAACAAATTCTTTAGCTTCACTTATCTTTATTTTAAATACTTCTATTTCTTCATCATCTTCTTGATTATAATTATTTATTTCTCCATCAACTATCATCTTTACAACTGCAGTTGTTTCATCTGTTAAGCCAACTGAAGTATAACTTGGTTTTAATACTACCTCATACTTTTTACATCTTAAACCTGTTTCCTCAAACAACTCTCTTCTAGCTGCTTGTTCCAACGTCTCACCTGGATCTACTATTCCCGCTGGCAATTCATATAAATAATCAGATATAGCTGGTCTATATTGCTTTAACATAACAACATAACCATCTTCTGTTACTGGAATTATCATAACACCATCACATACATTATGATTTTTTGTAACACATGAAAGATTGTCTCTATTTCTTCTGCTAGCCACAAAATAATCTTTAGGTTTACCTTTTTTATTTATTAATTTTAGCTTATACATATTTAAAAATTTACAATTAGTTAGTTGAACTATGTCTATTAACTTCATTTATATATTCCTCCCCTAAACACATTTTTCTAAACTTGCATTTTCTACATTTCTTTAAATTATCAGATTTTATAAAATACTCTTTATCCCTTGGTATATTTAATTCTTTATTAATTAGAAAAGCATTTATCACATTTAAATCTTGTTGTACTTTGTTCTTTATATATTCTATATCTTCACTTGTAAATTTGTATTCTATATTTTCTTCAGACAGCAAGTATTCAACTCTTCCTTTTATCTTTTCTAAAGGGACATTATATTTTTCCATTACATACAATGCATAAACCAATACCTGCTCCCGATCAAATTCACCGACTTTACCTGTTTTCCAATCTACTATAACATAGTTTCCTTCTTTATCTATATATAAAGCATCAATAAGTGCAAATACCTTTACTCCAGATATAAATATAAAATCAAACTTTCCTTCATCTACTTCTAAAATAGTAGTAGTCCCTAGTTTAATTTCATTATATGTCTTACACTTAAAAAAATTATCTATACATAAGTTTATTCTTTCTTTTATTTGATCAATAGTTTCCTTTTCAAGCTTATCTCCATAATAATACTCTTGTAACATTTCACCTTTAGGATACTCATCCCATTCACCTGTTCTAAATTTCTGCACACTACTCTTCACACTAATATTAAGTATATTACGCATGTATTCTTTTATTTTAACAATTCTCTCTTCTGAAGTATTACTCTCTATTATTTTTTTTATTATGATATGAAGTTTATCTCCAAACATAATATATATATTGGTTAGCTTTTTTAATCTCCAAGCATGCTTTTGCTCATCTGTAGCTTCATAAATCCACCCATTATGTGATCCATAATATGTGTAATAATATTCTCTAA
>JAQXTC010000103.1 GCA_029219285.1 Clostridiaceae bacterium | reverse complement strand
AACTTGGAACAGCAATAGGTTTTTCTTCTATTTTAATGTATGAAGCTTCAGGTAATAATCCTGAAATTATAACAATTGAAAGAGACCCTAAAATGATAGAGCTTGCTAAGGTTAACTTAGAAAAGTTTAATTTACAGCATAAAATAAAGATTGAAGAAGGAGAATGTCTTGAAGTCTTAGAAAGACTAGAAGAACCTTTTGATCTTATATTTATGGATGCTGGAAAGGGACATTATAATCATTTTTTACCTCATTGCTTGAGGTTACTAAAAGAAGATGGGCTTATAATTGCAGATAATGTTCTATTTAGAGGAATGGTCGCATCTGACGATCTTGTTAAAAGAAGAAAGATAACTATTGTTAAGAGAATGAGAACATATTTAGATATGGTATCAAACGATGACAGTTTAATAACATCGGTAATTCCTATGGGTGATGGAATTGCCATTACAAGAAGGAGGTAATCATATGATAAAACCAGAAATATTAGCTCCAGCTGGAAGTTTAAAAAAATTAAAAGTTGCGGTTGATTATGGAGCTGATGCCGTATATTTAGGTGGTGGTAAACTAAACCTTAGAGCTTTTTCAAATAATTTTACTTTTGAAGAAATAGCTGAAGGTGTTAAGTACTGTCATGAAAGAGGAGTTAAAGTATATGTTGTAGTTAATGTTTTTGCCAGAAACTATGATTTAGGCGGAGTAGGAGATTATGTTAAGAAACTTTCTGAACTTGGCGTAGATGCTATACTTGCAGGTGATCCTGGAATTATAGCAATAGCCAAAGAAGCAGCACCAGAAATGGAAATTCACATAAGTACACAAGCTAATACTGTTAACTATATGGCAGCAAAATTCTGGTATGATCAAGGTGTAAAGAGAATAGTTTTAGCAAGAGAGCTTACTTTTAATGAAATAAAAGGATTTAGAGACAATCTTCCAGAAGATTGTGAATTAGAAGCATTCGTTCATGGTTCAATGTGTATAGCATATTCAGGAAGATGCTTAATATCTAATTATATGTTAGGTAGAGATGCAAATAAGGGAATCTGTGCAAATGCATGTAGATATAAATATGCTTTAGTTGAAGAAACTAGACCAGGAGAATATTATCCTGTAGTTGAAGATGAAGATGGAACTTATATAATGAATTCTAAAGATTTATGTATGATTCATCATATACCAGAACTAGTTCAAAGTGGTATAGATTCATTAAAGATAGAAGGAAGAATGAAGAGTGAATTCTATTTAGCTTCAACTGTAAAAGCTTATAGAGAAGCTGTTGATGCATATTGTGAAAATCCAGATAACTATGAGTTTAAAGAAGAATGGGCTCATCTTGTAAATAGAGTTAGTCATAGACAATACCATACTGGATTCTTCTTTGGTAAGAGTGGAGAACAAAACTATGATGTTTCTTCATATATAAGAGATTATGATATAGTTGGTTTTGTAGAATCTTACGATGAAGAGACAAAAACAGCTACTGTACTTCAAAAGAATAGAGTATTTGAAGGAGATACAGTAGAAGTATTAAGAGCAAAAACTCCAAATTTTGAAGTTAAGCTTAATAATATGTATGATTTAGAAAAAAAGACAGAAACAAATGTGGCTAACAGAGCTGGTATGATGTTTACTGTAAAGGTTGATACGCCTTTACAAAAAGAAGATATGTTAATACTAGGAAAGAAAGTTTTGAATCTATAGGAAAGTTTTAGGAGGAAAAGATATGAATAAACCTATTATAATAGGAATTACTGGAGGTTCAGGTTCCGGTAAGACAACAATAGCTAGCGAGATTTTTGAAAACTTTGGTGGAGAAAATATTGCCATGATCCAACAAGATGCATACTATAAGGATCAAAGCCATCTTTCAATGGAACAAAGAAAAGAAACTAACTATGATCATCCAAGGGCTTTTGATAATGAATTATTAGTAGAGCATTTAAAAGAACTTTCTAAAGGAAATCCTATAGAAAAACCTATTTATGATTTTACTGTACATAATAGATCAAAAGAAACTGTTAAAGTAGAACCAAAACAAATAATAATAGTTGAAGGAATCTTAGTTCTTGAAGATGAAAGAATTAGAGATTTATTAGATATAAAGGTTTATGTTGATACTGATGCTGACGTTAGAATCATCAGAAGAATGCTTAGAGATATTGAAGAAAGAGGCAGAACAATAGAATCTGTAGTTGATCAATATTTATCAGTTGTAAGACCTATGCATTTCCAATTCACTGAACCAACAAAGAGATTTGCAGATATTATAATTCCTGAAGGCGGAAATAACAAGGTTGCTATTGATATATTAACAACAAAAATGAGAGATATATTGAATAAGTAGTGAATATAACACCTTCTATTTGTCTAGAATTTAGATGAATAGGAGGTGTTTTTATATTTAGTTTTAGATATAAAAAGAGAATTAGGGTAATGTTAATATTTTATATTTCCATTCTGTCACTTCTAATTTTAAGATTAATGTTTCTTCAAGCATTTCCTTCGCAAACTGTAATTAACAATACGGAAGTACTACAGTCTGAGAAAAATACAGACGTAAAGTTTAAGGTACTTGATACTAATGGAGAAGACTTATTAACTTATAATAAGAAATATGTTTTAGTCTTTGATAAAAAACCATTTACTTTAAATAATTATGAAGAAACTTTGCAAGACCTTATGGCTTTGAATTTTATCATGAAGGCTGAAGATCAGAATTTTAATTATACAGATATAATAAAAAATGGTGGTA
Organism: Clostridiaceae bacterium; assembly: GCA_029219285.1. GTDB lineage: Bacteria > Bacillota > Clostridia > Clostridiales > Clostridiaceae > Clostridium. Next base: position 18,033 of record JAQXTC010000103.1, on the reverse strand, counting down.
AATCTTATTATGATATTTCTAAAGAGACATATGAAAAAATAAATAAATTAAATAATTTAAAAGGTGTATATACCTATGAGTATAATGAGCGTAATAAAGATTTTGCATGGTCTATTGGCAATTTAATATATGGATTAGATGTAAAAGGTGATTTAAACTGCGATTCATTAAATTCAATTGTAAGTTCATCAGTAAAAGATAATGAGATACCAACTAATAATTATACATTAAATGAAAAGTCTCAATTTTATCAGATTGAATCCAAATCATCTAATAATAATGTAAAGTTAACTATAGATAGTGATATGAGTAGAGCTGTTCTTAAGGTACTTAATGATGATAAATATAAATTCTTAAAAAATATTGGTGTTTCAATTATGGAAAGTGACACAGGTAAAATAAGAGTAATGGAACAAAAGGATAAAAGTGAACCTAATATTAACTTATGTATTGAAGGTAGTGGATATGAACCAGGTTCAGTATTTAAAATTGCAACAATAGGAGCAGCTTTAGATAAAGGTATAGTGGAAATGGGAGATGAATTTAAATGTGTAGGTAGAATCTGCAAACATACTATTCACGGTACATTAAACGTAAATGAAGCCTTTGTTCAATCGTGTAATGATATATCAACTGAAATAGGAAGAGAGGTTGGCTACGATACTCTTATGGATTATGCACAAAAACTTGGTCTATATAAACCTATATTAAGAATAGAAGGGGAAGGTATGAACGAATCTAGTGGCATTAAACCTAAAGAAGAGGATGGGCTAGATAATATTTCAATTGGTCAATGTATGACAGTTACACCAGTGCAGATTCTAGGGTTTACTAATGCTATAGTAAATGATGGAGTATATATAAAACCCTATATTGTTGAAAATATAGTCGATAATGAAAACAAAAACATTAAGACTTTTAATTCATCATCTGATAGAGTTTTTAGTAGTAATACTAGTAAGTTATTAAAAAAATCAATGATAGAAGTTGTAAATAGAGGTACTGGAGTTAAAGCACAGGTGAAAAATAGTTTGATTGGTGGTAAGACAGGATCCGCAACATCAGCATCTAAAACTACTCATTGTTGGTTTACTGGATTTTTTACTTTAAATAATAAAACATATACAATGACCGTATTTGTTCCGGATGCTATAAACGTTGATGATGAACGTGGTGGTGGTGATATAGCAGCACCAATTTTTGCTGATATCGTGAATGAAATGTTAAAATAATTATTAACTTATATAATTTTTGGTTATTAGTCAAGAAATTCACTTATTCTGAATATTATAATAGTAAGCACGAGTAGGAGGAGTACGGTGTTTTTGTTAGCTAATATAATAGAACTAATATCAGGCTCCCTATTTTTAACTGGTTACATTTCTAACAATAATACATTCCCAACACCACTTGATGAAAAGGAAGAAGAAACATATTTAAAAAAATTAAAAAATGGAGATAAAGGCGCAAAAGCAGTTCTTGTAGAAAGAAATTTGCGTCTTGTAGCTCACATTGTGAAAAAATATACATTTCCTAATAAGGATGTAGATGAATTAATATCTATTGGCACAGTTGGATTAATTAAAGCAATAGATTCCTTTGATGTATCTAAAGGTACTAGGCTTGCTACATACGCATCTAGGTGTATAGAAAACGAGATACTTATGCTTTTTAGAAATAGTAAAAAACAAAAGAGCGAAGTATACTTGCAAGACCCTATTGGCGTTGATAAAGAAGGAAATGCAATATGTTTAATTGATGTTTTGAGCAGTGAGAAAGACTCTGTTATAGATAAAGTAGAAAACAATCTTGAAGTAAAAGCTTTATATGAAAAAATGTCTCAAGCTTTAAGTAAGCGTGAGTATAATATCATAATAATGAGATATGGACTAGAAGACGGAAAATGTAAAACTCAAAGAGAAATTGCAGCGTTATTGAATATTTCAAGGTCTTATGTTTCTAGAATAGAAAAGAAAGCATTAAAAAAACTTGAAAGAGCATTACATGTAAAGATTTAATAGATTACTAAATTCTTCTATGTTCCTATAGAGGGATTTAGTTTTTTTTTATAGAAGTAAAAAAGTAATACCAAAATTAAATGAGGTGTCTTTATGTATAATTTAGTTGATTTGCTAAAGAAAACAATAGAAATAAAAGCATCCGATCTACATCTTATAAAAGGTCTAAAGCCTAAGGTTAGAGTGAACGGTGAACTAATAGAATTGGGCGAAGAGATATTAGAATCACAGGATACTTTGAAATTTGCTAAGGAGATTTTAAAGGATGAATATGACACATTTAATAATGTGGGGGAGATTGATTTATCATATTCAATAAAAGGAGAAGGACGTTTCAGAGTAAATATATATAAGGAAAATGGCAACATTGCTATTGCCTTAAGAACTATATTTAATAAAATACCAACTATGGATGAACTAAAAGTACCCGAAGTTGTTAAAGGATTAATCAAGAAACAAAAGGGGCTGATTTTAGTAACTGGTTCAACTGGAAGTGGTAAATCAACAACTCTTGCAGCAATGATAAACGAAATAAATAAAACTAGCAAAGCACATATAATAACTTTAGAAGATCCAATAGAATATATTCATTGTCATAATAAATCTATTGTAAATCAAAGAGAGATTGGTAAAGATACAAACTCCTATGGTTCAGGATTAAGAGCAGTTTTAAGAGAAGATCCAGATGTAATACTAATAGGAGAAATGAGAGATTTAGAAACAATGAAGGCGGCAATAGCAGCAGCAGAAACAGGACATTTGGTAGTTTCAACATTACACACCATAGGCGCTGCTAAAACCATAGATAGAATATTAGATAATTTTAAAATGGAGCAGCAAAAACAAATTAGACTTCAACTTGCAGAGGTATTACTAGGAATTGTTTCACAAGTTTTATTACCTAAAAAGGATGGTAATGGCAGGGTAGCTGCTTATGAAATAATGCTTAATACACCAGCTGTACAAAATCTTATAAGAGAAGGTAGGAGTCATCAAATTAATTCAATAATAGAGACAAGTAGAAAATATGGCATGATAACAATGGATTATGCAATAGCAAAGCTATTTAAAGAAAGCACAATAACCGAAGTAACAGCTATAAATAATGCTGTTGATGAACAAAATATAAAAAAATTCCTATTTTAATTAATGTTTTATAAAACTTTTTAAATATAAAAAAGGATTTTGTAATTTTGTGTTGAATATATATTAAGATTACTAGCAAGGAGGAACATTTGAAACATGCATGGTGAGTTAATAGCAGCAGTTGACTTTGGTAGTAAAAAGCTCTCAGCTTCCTTAGGGCTTATAGGAAAAGAGGAGTTAGAAATTTATGGTACTCATTTTTGTGAGTCAATGGGAATTGAGAAGGGCTTTATAACTAATGAAGTTAGATGTGAAGAAGCATTAAATAAACTATTAAGTGATTTACAAGAATCTACAAGACGTAAAGTAACGCATGTCTTTGTAGGTATTTCTAATAGAGGATTAAGATTAACAGAAGTTTCAGCAAAAATAAATCTTAATGAAGGTAAAGTTACTAATCATTCCATTGAAAAGATTATGGATAAGTGTAGAAAAACAGTAACATTATATGATGGAGAAGAGTTTGTTGATTGTATAGTTAACTATTTTTCTATAGATAATAAAGTAGTTGATGGTAATATTGTAGGTTGGCATGGCAGTACATTAGAAGTAAATTCATCTGTTATTGTGGGGCCAATGAATGAACTAGAAAAATTTAAGAATGTAGTTAAAAATTTAGGATATGTTTTTGAAGGCTTTTTAGTAAATGTAGTTAGCGGAAGAAAAGCATTTTTAGAAGGAGATAATTCTGAAGATTTAAATGTACTTGTTGATGTTGGAGCAGGTACTACTGATATAGCAATTTTTAACAAGGGAGTTCTTAAATACATAGATAACATTCCAGTAGGTGGAAATAACATAACTAGAGATTTGTCTATTTGTGGCGAAATATCTTTGGGAGAAGCGGAAAATATAAAAATTATTAGTTCTAGTAGTTATGAGAATATATATAACGATAAAGATAGAGAAATCCAGGCTGAGATAGGCGCAGTAAGTATTTCGAAAGAATTGTTATATGAAGTAATTAAGGCTAGAATTGAAGAAATTTTAAAAATTACCCATAAGAAATTAAAAAACTCTTCCTATTTTCAAGGATTTTGTAGTATAATATTTTATGGAGATGCTTTAAATTATTTCGAAAACATAAATTCACTTATGAAAAATGAATTTTCGAATAAAATTAAAGTTGTTACTAATAAAGATCTTGGTATGAAGAATTCGTCAAATATTACTTCTTTAGTTATATTAAAGGATGTATTTGATAGATTTAATATATTAAGCAAAGATATTGAAGTTAATGAAGCAATAGAAATTGAGAAAAAAATTGAAGAAAAATTAGAAGAGAAAATTGAGAATGAAAAAATAAGTGAGAGGCATTTATCTAAGAAAGCAAAAGAAGGTTTTATGACTAAAATTAAGGGTTTTCTAAGGGAACGTTTCTAAAGGAGGAATTAATTTGTTAGATTTTGAAGTAGATATGCAAGAATTAACGAATATAAAGGTAATAGGTTGCGGTGGTGGCGGAAGTAACGCTGTTAACAGAATGATTGTTGAGGGAGTTAAGAATGTTGAATTTATAGCAGTTAATACTGATAAACAAGCTCTTATGCTTTCACATGCAAACCAAAAGATACAAATCGGAGAAAAGTTAACTAAAGGTCTAGGTGCTGGTGCTAACCCAGAAATTGGACAAAAAGCAGCAGAAGAAAGTAGAGAAGAAATAATGGCTGCTGTTAAAGGTGCTAACATGGTATTCATAACTGCTGGTATGGGCGGTGGAACAGGTACAGGTGCTGCTCCAGTTGTTGCTGAAATAGCTAAATCTTTAGACATATTAACAGTAGGTGTTGTAACTAAGCCATTCCCATTTGAAGGTAAGAGAAGAATGAGATTTGCTGAAATGGGTATTGAAAAGTTAAAAGAAAAAGTTGATACATTAGTTATCATTCCAAATGAAAGATTACTTTCAATGGCTGATAAGAAAACAACTTTATTAGATTCATTTAAGTTAGCTGATGATGTATTAAGACAAGGTGTTCAAGCTATATCTGACCTTATTACAATCCCTGGTGTAGTTAATGCCGACTTTGCTGATATTAAAGCAGTTATGCTTGATAAGGGATTAGCACACATGGGTGTTGGTTACGGTAGCGGTGATACAAGAGCATCTGATGCAGTTAAACAAGCAATTGCTTCACCACTTTTAGAAACTTCTATAAATGGTGCTACAGGTGTTATACTTAACTTCACTGGTGGCGGTGACTTAGGAGCACTTGAAGTATATGAAGCAGCTGATGTTGTAAGAGAGTCAGCAGATCCAGATGCAAATATCATCTTTGGTGCTGTTATCGATGAAACATTAAAGGATGAAATCAGAATAACTGTAATAGCTACTGGTTTTGAAGTAGATGCTGAACAAGGAACACCTTCAAATATTGTTAACAAGGTTGAACAACCAGTTAAGCAAGCTCAAGAAGTTAAAGAAGAAGTAGCTGCAGCAGAAGAAAAGGAAGAGAAAAAGGATTCATATCTTGATTCAGATGATTTAGATATTCCTGTATTTTTAAGAAGAAGCAGAAAGTAGTATTTAATATAATAAGCTGATTGTTGAGGTAATTCAATGATCAGTTTTTTTATGCAATGATAGAGAGAAGACTGGGCTACTTCTGTTATGACAGATTTATTTAATTGCAAGTATATCTCTTATAGCAAGAATAACGTATAGAGAAGAGAGAAAATTTGATTCTTCTGTTTTAAAGCTTATTTCAAAATCAATTAGATTATGTATATTATTTAATTTTTTTATAGAAACTCTAAACTTGATGTCTTTCTCTTAATCAAGCGAGCTCGCGAGCTTTCTTTCTCTTTTCTCTAAAAATAAACTTTATATAAAAAATATCCTTTCAAACGAATTAATCTCTGATTACAGATATACTCTCTTTCTCTCTTCTCTATACTTTAGCTTTTAACAACAATATTTCGACTAAGTAAGTTTTTTCTACAAAACTTTTAAACTAGTCAATATTTCTCATTTCCATAATATAGCCATATATCAATTCTTAAAAAATATCCCCATGAAAAAGAAGATTTAAAATATATTAAAATGTGTTTTAATGTAAAAATAATAACCATAAAAAAATGATTTTCAAATGTAAAATTGACAAAATTTGAATAGGCCATAGAGTATAATATTCACCATAAGAGGGTGAGGGTGTGAATGTATATATTGATGTAATGCTATTAGAAAACTTTTTGGTTGACTTATTTTTAATATCAATTACGTTAAAAATCATAAAAATTAACACTTCTAATAAAAGAGTAATTTTATCTTCATTATTAGGAGCAATTTATACTATTGTACTAGTGCTTAATAAACTGAAATTTTTAGATAATATCGTAGTTATGATACTAGTAGCTTTTATTATGATGATAATTGTTGTAGGAAAAGACCGAATAAAAACAGCATTAAAGGCAACAGTAGCCTTTATATTTTCTTCAATAGTATTATCTGGGGCATGCTTTTTTATAGTAGTTCAGACAAGTAATTTTACTATTGGTAAAGGTTTAGAAGTTGATAACTTTTTATTAAAAGATTTAATATTAGCTATTATGTTTATTTTCGTTGTTTATGAAAGGCTGATTGCATACTTTAAAGAAAGATCAGTAATTAGTAGTTTTACTTACGATGTAGAAATTACAATGAATAACGTTAGATATATTGTTAAAGGTTTTTTAGATACAGGTAATGAACTTAGAGAACCAATAACTAATTTACCATGTATTATTGTTGAAAGTAGCATATTTAGTAATGTGAATATAGATGAGGATAAAGTATATTACATGAATTATAATGCTATAGGTTACTCAGGTAAAATTAGAGGGTTCAAGGTTGATAAAGTGAGAATAAGAGAAGAAGGCAAGGAGTTTAAAGAAGTCAATACTATAATATGTCCTTGCAATGAAGTTTTAAGCAATGATGGCGATTATAATGCATTATTATCAAGAGGGGTTATTTAGGGGAGGATATTATGGTTAGGCTTGATGTATTGTTAAACAGAATAGTTGAGAAATTTAAATTATTTAACAAAAATATTCATTATATAGGTAGGAATGAGGCTTTGCCACCACCATTGACCAAGGAAGAAGAAGAAGATTTAATGAGGAAAATCCTAGAGGGCAAAGAAGAAGTAAGAAGTACTTTAATTGAAAGAAACTTAAGATTAGTAGTATATATTGCTAAGAAATTCGAAAATACTGGTGTTAATATTGAAGATTTGATTTCAGTAGGTACAATTGGCCTTATAAAGGCAGTTAACACCTTTAATCCAGAAAAGAAAATAAAACTTGCAACCTATGCATCAAGATGTATAGAAAATGAAATCTTAATGTATTTAAGAAGAAACAGTAAAATAAAAGCAGAAATATCATTCTATGAGCCATTAAATATTGATTGGGATGGTAATGAACTTTTACTTTCCGATATTTTAGGAACTGAAAATGATACTGTATATAATTTAATTGAAGATGAAGTAGACAAACAATTATTATTTACAGCATTAAAAAATTTAAATGAAAGAGAAAAAGAAATTGTAAAATTAAGATTTGGGCTTTTTGGTTCGCGAGAAAAGACTCAGAAAGAAGTAGCTGACATGCTTGGGATATCTCAGTCATATATTTCTAGGCTAGAAAAGAAAATTATTAATAGACTAAAAAAAGAAATAAGTAGAATGCTATAGTTTGTCTTTAGTATAAAAGTATCCTCTATCGGAAATAATGATTAATGCAGTGAGTTATTACTTCTGAAGGGGTGAAAAATTTTGATTATAAATAAAGTAGAAATTTGTGGTGTTAATACAGCTAAACTCCCAGTACTTAAAGAAAAAGAAAAGAGAGAGTTACTATTACAAATGCAAAGTGGAGATACTAGTGCTAGAGAAACTTTTATCAAAGGTAATTTAAGACTAGTATTAAGTGTTATTCAACGTTTTAATAATCGTGGAGAAAATGTAGATGATTTATTTCAAGTTGGCTGTATTGGTCTTATGAAGGCAATAGATAACTTTGATTTAAGTCAAAATGTTAAATTTTCAACTTATGCTGTACCTATGATAATAGGAGAAATTAGAAGATATCTAAGAGATAACAATTCAATAAGAGTTAGTAGATCATTAAGAGATATAGCATATAAAGCTTTAGTTGTTCGTGATAAATTAATTAATGATAATAATAAAGAACCATCAGTTTCACAAATTTCTAAAGAACTAAATTTGCCTAGAGAAGATGTGGTATTTGCTTTAGATGCCATTCAAGATCCAGTATCATTATATGAACCAATATATCATGACGGAGGAGATGCAATTTATGTTATGGATCAAGTAAGCGATAACAAAAATACTGATGAAAGCTGGATAGAGGATATATCTATAAATGAAGCTATGAAAAGATTAAGTGATAGAGAAAAGCTTATATTAAATTTGAGATTTTTTAATGGAAGAACTCAAATGGAAGTTGCAAATGAAATTGGAATTTCTCAAGCTCAAGTGTCACGATTAGAGAAAACAGCTTTAAAACATATGCGCAAGCATATTTAGGCGGACGTTAGCTTATACTAACGTCTTTTTTTACGAATAAATTGGACAAGTTCCTAATATAAATAAAATAAATGGAGGTGTATTTGTAATGGAGGAGGATTTAAATTCTATAAATGCTATGAGGTCTATGGAAGTAATAGATATATATTCTGGCACAAAAATAGGTTATATAAAGGATATAAAAATAGATTGTGAGAATCAAAAAGTACTTTCAATATTATTGCCAGGAGAGGTAAAAGGTTGGTTTGCTAAAAGTGAGGACATAGAAATTCCTTGGGAAGACATAGTTAAAATAGGTATAGATGTTATTCTAGTTAATATGGAAAATAACCGTAGTTTCAATAGAGAAGAAAATATTAAATGAACATATAAATAGTTTAAGAATATTATATAACTATAAGAATAGCTTTAGGAGGCTAATATTATATGAACGGTTATGAACTTATAATGACCATTCAAAATAGAATGAAGGACCCAATATTTGCACAGAAATTTAATGCACTTGCTGCAGAACTTAATAATATACCAGGATTGCAACAAGAAGTTTTGCGTATTGCCCAAATAAGTGATGATAAAAAGAGAAAAAAAGCAATAGATAAGCTTCCTGTAAAAGCAAAGGAAATAGTTCAACAAATGTTCTATTTGCTAAATAGTTAAAAATAGAGAGAGCAATCTCTCTTTTTTTAAATGTATGTGAATTGTAATGTAACAAGGGTTCTATTATAATAATAGTCTAAAGATAAAATATTTACTGGGAAATATTACCAGAAGAAAGCGAGAATTTATATATGGATAAAGAATGTTTAAATGGATTAAATGGTGAAGAGGTTTGGAAAAAACTATATAATAAAGAACTGAATACAAAGAAAAACATATTAGAATATATTGAGCTTACTAAAATATTAAAAAAAGGTGAAATAGACTATGATCAAATTGAAATGGTCTATTCTTATGTTTATGAGAAAATAGATGAATTAGTTGGCATAGTAAAACCCAATACCATTATGTATTTAAAGAATGAATTAAAGAAGCAACTTGGGAAATATGTGTTTAACAAAGATCCAGAAGATACAAATTATTTTATAGAATTTTTTAAGGAAGCATTTCCAAAGCACAAAAGAAGAAAAGACTTTACGTGGGTGTTAATGGATTTAAATAGAATTGCTGATGATCAAATATTAACAACATTAAAATATATTAATAACTGTATTTTAAAGGGTGCAAAACTTAATGAAGGTGCTAAAAAGGATATAGTCAATGTAATAAAAATTCTAGTTGATAGAAAGAATATACATAATATAAATGATGTTAGAAGTTTACAAGCGCTAAATAATGAGTTGAAAATTAAGATAATTGAAAAAAATAAATTATTTGCTATCAGTAGCAAATAACGCCAATACATGGTAATATATAATAGAATTATATATTGTTATGGGGGTAAAAAATGAATAAGAAGTTAAGTAATGTTCTATGGGGATTAGCATTTATAGTTGTAGGCGTAGGCATAGCTGGTAATGTATTTAACCTTTGGAACTTTAGATTTTTCTTTAGAGGCTGGTGGACATTATTTATTATCGTACCATGTGTAATTAGTATGATTGAGAATGGTGTTAAGACTAGTAATTTGATAGGATTTATGATTGGAGCATTATTACTTGTAGATGAATTGTTCTATGTTCATATTGCAGGAAAGTTAATTTTTCCAATCATTTTAGTTCTTATTGGATTCAGCATAATATTCAAAGGACATTTTCATGTTGAAAAGAGGGAAAATCATTATGGTGATAAATCCTATGAAATTAACATGGGTAATTCTAAAAAAGGTAATGGCTTTTTAAATGTGGTGGCAATTTTTTGGGGCAATGAAAAAAGAATTCAAAATGAAGAAGTATTAGGTGCAGATTGTGCAGCAGTATTTGGTGGTATTGATCTTGATTTACGAGATGCCATAATAAATCACGATATAAGTATTGATTCATTAAATCTTTTTGGAGGCACTGATATTTACTTACCTAATAATGTTAATGTTAAAGTTAATTCTTTGGGTATATTTGGTGGAATTGACAATAAAACATATCATCCTTATATCGAAGGAGCACCAACTGTATATGTAAATGGTACTTGTTTATTTGGAGGAATTGATATTAAATAAGAAAAGCTGTATCTTAAATGATTTATGTCATTTAGGATACAGTTTTTTCTTGCTAAATTCCGTATGTTAGGCTGTGTGGATCCTGAAAAATTGGTAGTTCAGGTGCTTTGAAAGTAAATAGAGCAAACAATATTATTAAAACTATAAGTACAATAAGTGCTAGTAAAAATTTATTATTAGTATAGTTTAAGTGCTTTTCAGAATGAACAAATAGAAGTTGTCCAACTATTAAACTGATTAAATAAATTGAAAGATCAACAGGTAAAGAATAGATATTAAAACCATATTTTAAAGCGTAGTATAAAACTATTATTAAAAAGATAGATGTAATTATAGAAAATACACTACTAATTAAGTGCTTTCTAATTGACAAACCAGCTTTATTACAAAGTACTAAATTAACAATTAAAATTGGATAGAGAGATAACTTAAGGTGTTCCCATATGCTTTCGTTTATAGGAAAGAAGGGTGCAAGTACAGCAAGTTTGCCACACACATCATAAATAAAATGAAAAACTGATCCTAAAATAAAAATAATAATAACTGAAACTATAACATATCTTTTATCATTTTGTAATAATTTAATATTCAAAATATCCTGCCTCCTAGTGAACTTATATATATTCATTGTATTGTGAATGAGTGTTATTTATGAAAAATTATAAGGTATAGAAAAAATAGTTTTGTAAATAAATTTATTATGTTAATAAAATAATACAAAAACTTTATTTTATGATAAAATAGAGTAGAAAATACACACTAAAGAGGGAAAAAGGTGAATTACGAAGGATACAAACATAAATTTAGAATAAACATTTCTCATGATAACGGAACCAATAGTAAAGTTCATTATCATACAATAGAGATAACAATGTACATAAGAAATACTGTAGAATCATTTGAAGGTTATGATAAAATTGAATCTATTATAAAAAAATACTTAGATAAATATTCAGGCAAATATCTAAATGAAATGGAAATATTTGCAGAGAATCTGCCGACAATTGAGAATATAGGTGAAGTATTTTATAAAGAACTAAAGGAATTGCTTGTTAAGGATTCCTATGAGTTAGTAAAATTAGAAATAACCGAAACGCCTACTAGAGTATATGTGGTTACAGAATTTAATAAGGGTAATATCTTTGGATATTCAACAAAATTTCAAAAGTTATCTTATTTAATTAATGAAGCAAAGGCACAAGGTAGCTATGAAGTAAATAATCAATTATTAGCAAATGAAAAAGTTATTGAACAAAAAGAATCTCAAGTTTTAGAAAGTGATGGAAATAAAAGTGTAGAGAATAATAAGAAGAAGTTATCATTTAAATGTTATATAATACCAATAATTTTAATTATGCTTGCATCATTGTCAGTTGCTTATTATGTATGGAATTCAAAATTCTTTCCTACTGGTTATGATATTTATGGACATCTCTTTAAAGGAAATTTTTTGTATAATAGTTTGAAAGAAGGAGATATATATCCACTATTTACAAGGTTTTGGTACAATGGTGTACAACCTTTTAGATATTGGGCACCATTATCATATTATTTCTTAGCCATTTTGCAATTTATTGTTGGAGGAAATATATTTAATGCTTATATTGCCTTCATAGCAATGAATTTTTTCTTGGGTGCTTTAGGATGGTTACGATTTGGTAGACAATATAATAGAATGGTTTTGTGTACAAGCATTGCAATGTTGTGGTTTTTCATGCCTGATAATTTGAGGGTGTTTTTTAGTGAAGGTAATATACCACGTATTTTTATTACAATGCTATTGCCACATTTATTTTATAATATTTGCAGATTCAACGAAGAAAGAAATAAAAAGTATATGATACATATAACGGTTATTACGTGTCTTATTATATTAAGTCATTTAATGATCGGTGCAATGGTTACTCTAGCAGTATTTTTAGTATTACTTATATATGCTATTACCAATAAAAGATATAAAGAATTCATATATACAACAACAATAATGTTTATTTCATTTGCCATTGTTGGCATATGGTTATTGCCTAACTTAAAGGGTGGCCTTGTAGGTATGGAAAAATCAGCTAGTGGAGATGTAATGAGTAAACTGTTTGAAGTTTCAATTTCTCTTAACCCATTTTTGAAAATCGAAGATGTGGGATCTTTTTACTTTGGTATATCCATATTTTTAATTATGTTATTAGGCATATTTTTATCAGGTAAAAAGAGTGCACCAGCCTTTTTAGCAGCTATGATAATTTTTATAGGAACAACGACTACTTTTAGTGATATTATCTATGGTTTGGGTTTAAATCAATATATATGGATGATGAGATTTACACCAATAGCTTATACTATTGTATTAATTGGGATAATAAAGTGGGACAAATGCAAAAAAATTATTCCAGCAATATTTATAGTAGTAATGTTTGTAGATGGGGTATCTAATTTCAGTATTGAAAGATGCTATAACTCAATGGAAACTAATGTTGGAGTATCTAATTATAATGAAGTAGCAGAAAGTATAGGCTTTGCACATGCTGCAGATATTACACAGCAAAGAGTAGCAATATATGATAGATCTTTATATGGATCATTTCCTTCACTGTATTTTTCATTAGATAATAGAAATATTCCATATACTTATGGATGGGGTTGGCAAGGAACAGCTACTTCGAGCAATATAGTACTATTAAATACAGCTTTAGAAAAGCAATATTACTATTATTTATTTGATAGATCAATTGAAATGGGAGCAGATACTCTTATACTTAAAAAGTCTGAACTGAAATATGATGAGGATATATACAAAAAGGTAGAAAGCATAGCTAATATTTTTGGCTATAAGATGGAAGAGGAAAATAAATATAGTTTTGTTTATCATAAAGATATTAAAGGTAATTTTGGTATTAAAACTGACTATGAGGCTTTAGCAATTGGAAACTCAGCAAATTATATTTCTTTAGAATATCCAATTTTCGAAAGAGGACATTCAAATAATATAGAGGATTATACTTATGAAGAATTAAGCAAATATAAAAAAATATATCTTTCTGGTTTTAAATATAAGAATAAATCAGAGGCTGAAAAATTAATAAGAAGATTAACTAATGATGGAATAAAAGTATTTATAGATATGAATAGCATTCCAAATGATATTTTAAGCGGAAAGCAAATTTTTCTAAATGTAGAGGCAGAATCAATAACCTTTAATGAGAAATTTCCAAAGTTAAAATATAAAGATAAAGAAATATTGTGTGATGATTTCTCAAGGGAAAATAGTACATGGAAAACTGTATATTTAAATAATCTTGAAAACACAATCGGTTCTGCTAATCATGAAGATAGAGAATATGATTTTCTCGGTACAGGCGAAAATGAAAATATGGTATTCATAGGTTTTAACCTTTTATATCATACAATGGAAGACAATGATGAAAATACAAGACAAATGTTAAATGATGTATTTGGTACAGATGCAGAAAAGGTTCCTAAAAGAGAAATAGTGGATATAGACGTAAAGTATGAAGCTAACCAAATTACAATTAATACTAATGAGGACAAGGTTAATACAACTATTGCCTATCAAGATAACTTTATATCTGATTCAAAAGTTGAAAAAAGTAATAATTTATTAACAGTAAACCGTGGTACAACGAAAATTTCAATTCAATATCCTTATTTAAAATCTGGTATTTTACTAAGTATATTGGGGTTAATATTAATTATTATGGTAATAAACTTTTATGATAAAAGAACTAGGGGGAAACAAAAGTGAAAAAAAGACTATTAAAAATATTATTGCTTATTTTATCATTTTCTATGTTTCTACAGGTGCCAACTTACGCCTATGGAGAGAACTATAATGAAAATGTGATTAGTATTGATGGACATTTTGATGACTGGGCAGATAAACCAGTTACAAATGTAAAGTATGATTGGGACTCGAAAGCTGCTCATAAAGTATCATTATTTAGAGATAGTAAGTATGTGTACATATATGTAAAAATGTCTGATGAATATTATTCAAAATTTAATGGATATAATTATAACTTCAAGTATAATAATGATAATTATGTGTCTTATGCCATAGTTTATGATAATGGTGATGTTAATAGTTTAGATAAAGGTACTTATAAGCTAACAGTTAGAACTCAAAATGGATATGAACCAGTAGGGGAAGGGTATCTAGTAAGAAAGGCATCTAATCCTAGTGAAGTAGGTATGCCTGATGAAATGGAAGCAAGAATACCATTATCATCTTTTCAAGAAGGAATTGATGTGAATAGTATTAAAAGTATATCTTTTAATACTCCAAATCTTGGACCACAATGGGTACATTGTGCAGGTACAAGCAGTGGTCCATATATAGCAGTTGGCCTTGGAGCTATTATTGTTTTATATGCTGTGAAAAAAAACATGAAGAAGAGAGTTAGAGTATAATGAGTGCATTGTTAATAGTTTGTTTTATTATATGGGTATACTTACTAACAGTGTTTAAAAGGGGAAATTTAGGTTTCTTTTCATTTTTAGTTGGTAGTGTTGGAATGTTTGTATTTATGTTAATTTTATTAGAACCTATTTTGACATCTTACCTTTCAAAAGCAGTTATTTGGGTTTCTGGGATTATTGGGAATATAACTAAAATCTTTGAAGCGTATCCTAACTATGGAATGTTATATGTAGGAAGACCTACAGGATCGATAATTCTTTATGTGGATTATGAATGTAGTGGGATAATTGAATTATTAGCATTTACGAGTATGCTATGTTTTTTTCAAGTTTACAATATATATGAAAAAATCATAGTGAACATACTTGGGGTGTTATGGATTTTCCTTGCTAATATTTTAAGAATTACAATAATAGCTGCTATTATATATTATTTTGGCAATGAGTATTATTATATTGCACATACTATCATTGGTAGAATAGTGTTCTATATGCTTTCTATTACATTATATTTTTGTGTATTTACAAAGTCTCAAATAATAAGACAGAAGGTTGGTAATTTTAATTATGGACAAAATAATTGATGAAATAATGATAGATTTGCTGGTTTGGATAGGGTGGGTTATTATACCGTTTATAATAGAAATAGTACCATCTTTTTTAGGATTCATTATTCTTATAAAGAAAAAGTTAATTCAAAAAAAAGAAGAAGCACCAATTAAATTTCCTGAAATAACATTAATCATACCAGTGTACAACTCAAGTGAAACATTAAGAGCTTGTTTGAAATCAGTAAATGATTCTGATTATGATAATAGTCTTATTACAATATATTTAGTGAATAACCAAAGCAAAGATGATAGTTTTGAAATTTATTGTGATTGTCAAGAAAAATTTAAAGATTTGTCAATGCAATGGTTAAATGCTAAACAAGGAAAGTCAAGAGCTTTAAATATGGCCATTTTCAACAGTGAGGGTAAATATATAATCAATATAGATAGTGATGGTAAATTAGAAAAGAATGCAATAAAGAATATTGTAACTCGTTTTGAATCTGATTCTGAAAAGGATTGTTTAACAGGTGTAATATTAACAGAACCTGACTTAGTGGAGAAAACAGAGGGATTTTTATTAAAATTACTTAGAAGATGTGAGTTTGTAGAATATGGACAAGCTTTTTTAGCAGGTAGGAATGTTGAATCAGAAATGAATAGTATATTTACAGTTTCAGGTGCATTTACTGCTTTTAGAAAATCTACTTTATTAAAGACACAACTTTATAATACAGATACCGTTTGTGAAGATGCCCATGTTACATTTCAAATACGTAAGTTACTTAAAAAGAAGGTTAATCTCTGCGAAAATGCAATTTTCTTTGTTGATCCAATAGATAATTTTAATAAGTTATATACTCAAAGACAAAGATGGCAGCGTGGTGAAATTGAAGTAGCACATATGTTTATTAGAGAAGAATTAAAAACTTTTACCGGTTTTCTAAAAAACTTTATGGTTAGATTATTGATGGTGGATCATACATTTGCATTTCCTAGAATGATATGGTTTTTTGCAATGATTTGTTTATGTATATTTAGCTATCCAATAAGAACTGTTGTTGGATCTGTTGCTATATTATATTTTTTATATATATTTTCAACTGGATTATATTTTTTAAATATTGTGGCTTATTTAAAGGATTTTAAAGATTTAAGAAAATATTATATAAGAAAGTGGTATATAATATTCCTATTTCCATTTTACAATTTCATATTGTTTTGGATTAGACTAGCAGGAATAATTAATTCAATTGAAGTAAAAAGTGCATGGAAAACAAAAACTCTAAGTGAGGAATTTAGCAAGATAAAAGCAATAATAAAAAATGACTTTAGATTATTTTCTAAAGTAAGAAACAAGATATTAGCTGTAATTAATAAATAAATATTAGATAACATATGAAAAGATAACTTTGAATAAAAATATTTAGATTGAAGCGGAGGAATTAAATGATATATAGTCAGTATAAATTTAAATTTTATTTGAATGCAAGTCATTCTATATATATTAATGGCAATTTAGGACAAAGTCATCCACATACTTGGGAGATTTCATTAAATGTACTAAAGGTTAAAGAAAAATTTATTCAATTCCATGAAGTAGAAAAAGCTATTGAGGCTTATTTAGATAAATATCAAAATACATTTATTAATAATATTGAGCCTTTTAACGAAATCAATCCAACTTTAGAAAATATATGTAAATACTTTAAAGATACATTAAGAGATTTACTTAAGAAAAAGGGTTGGGTGTTAATGACCATTGAAATAAGTGAAACGCCATCTAGATCATATATTATAGATTTAATAGATGAAGTAGAATTAAATGGTGATAGTGATGGTGAAGCTTCATCTACATCAGCAGCAGATGAAATATTAAATATTATGCTTAAATAAAGATATGAGCTATAGATTATATTTTATATAATTTATGGCTATTTTTTTGATATAATTATTTATATTGGATATAATGGTGATAATTATGAATAAGATACAAAAAAACATACTTTACTTTATTTGTATAAGTACATTAGCAATAACTATATATTATTTTGGCTTTTATATTAGATCGCATTTTATAGACTTTATTAAATTAATACTTGTTGATTTGCTAGTTGTACTTAATGAATTATTTTTATATGAAAGCAGTAAAAAGAATATTGTTATTTTAGATTTAATTATTATGGCTTTAGCCTTAACCTTAG
>JAQXTC010000102.1 GCA_029219285.1 Clostridiaceae bacterium | reverse complement strand
ATAACTTTAGATATATAAATCCATTAATATTTCATCATAATAATCACCATTAATATTAAAGAAGTTTTTATGAACACCTACTTCGACAAATCCATGATTTTTATATAGTTTAATTGCATTATGATTATCTGCTTTAACTCCAAGACTAATATTCTTTATATTTTTATTATCTTTGGCAAATTTTATTAACTGCTCTATAACAAAACTACCAACTCTATTGCCCCAATACTCTTTTTTTACTGAAATTGCGAGTTCACTATTGTGAGCTATTCTTTTTGATTTCTGACTACTTATTTGCGAAACACTGACAATTTTATTATCAATTATACCTAACAACATAAGAGAATTTTTAGCTTTATTAATATTTTCAATATATGCTCTCTCTTGTTCAACTGTAAGTTTAAACTCACCTTCTCCAAAAAGCAAATTGTTACTTTCTCCACCAACAGTATTCAAATATTCAATCATCTCTTCGGCATCATCTATTGTTGCCTTTCTCAAAATTAATTGTGCTCCATTTTTCAATTCAACTTTATTAATAATTTCCTCTGTATGTTTTATACTCATAAACTCAACTCCTTTGTAAACTATCATAACTATAACATCTGCATAAATAAGCAACTGCACTCTTCACTATACCATTCTTTCCTAAGATACCTAATAGCCTTCCAAAGTATTAGAAAATCTTTCACTATACTTAATTGATAATATTTTTTGAACTACATAATCATATCCATCTGCATCAAAATAACTAGTCTAGATATTGAAAAAGCTTCATCAATCGCTACAGCTTTTTTAATCTATTTCTTTATTATCATATTTTCAGCTACACACCTTACACCTCTAGGAATATTAAAATGACCATCTTCGCCTATTTTGTATTCCAAACCATCAATTATAATTACAGAATCCTTTGTAAATCCTGAATTCTTAATTAAATCTGTGTTATTATAAAAAGATCTTTCTGCTTCTACTTGATGTTCTGAATAAATAGATCCATTATCAAGCATTAAGAATTTATTACTTCCTGAGCTAGTCTTTATATCAAAAAATCCTGGCTCAATTCCAACCTTAGAAAGAATCCTCTTTATAGACTCATCATCAAAACTTCTAGATGCCAATATTCCACTTGAATCGTGATTCAAATAAGTTAAAAGATGTTCTAATTCTTCAACTTCTTTTACATCGCTACTTGATAACTTATCTATATCTCCTGGCATATATAAAGTTCCATTGTCACACCCTAATGTAACTGTTTTTCCTGAATTAGTTTTAATGCTAAAATATTCATTACTATTTAAATCTAATGTAGAGTCCTTTGCGCTTAATTTATAAGCTTTAGATGCATAATTGCTATTACTATTTAACCTTTTTAATGCATATTCAAAATTATCATCATTGCTTTTATACTTAGATAACTTTGAATATGATATATTTTTATAATTCTCTGAAATCCCCATCATAAACTTATCTAAAGAGTTATTCATAGGATTTTTTACTAAACTATTTCTTAAAGTAGTACTGTTATTTAATTTACTACTTCTCTTTAAAGATATTTGATTTTTATAACTTAAGCTTGTACTTCTTAAACCTAAAAATCTATTGCTTTGAATAAAGCTCATTTTTCTCACCCTATTTCTATTATTTGTTTGTACAACTATCTTGGTAATTGTGAATATACATATTATTAATTTTTGTATATACCAAAAAAGAGCTACACAAAATGTAACTCTGAATTGATTTATTTAGCATATCTCTTAAGAATTTCTATAACAATTTCAGTTGCTATATCCATACCTTCAACTGATATATGTTCACATTCACCATGGTAGGCAAATCCACCAGTTCCAAGGTTAGGACAAGGTAATCCCATGTAGCTTAATGTAGCTCCATCAGTACCACCTCTAATTGGTTCTACTACTGGTTCTACATCTAAAGACTTCATAGCATCTATAGCATTATCGATTAAGTGATAGCAAGGCTTAATTAGTTCAAGCATATTTTTATATTGATCATTAATCTTTAAAGTAACTGTTCCTTCACCATACTTTTTGTTTAAGTAATCACAAGCAGCTGTTAAAGTTGCTTTTTTGTTTGCAAACTTTTCACTGTCATGATCTCTTAAGATGTAATGCATATTTGCATGAGCAGTATCACCATTTAAGCTTTCTAAATAATAGAATCCTTCGTATCCTTCAGTATGTTCAGGCTTTTCTAATGCAGGAAGCATTGAATTTAATTCACAGGCAACATTTAAAGCATTAATCATAGTGTTCTTAGCACTTCCTGGATGAACTAAAACACCTTTGATATCAATAACAGCCGCTGCAGCATTGAAGTTTTCAAAAGCTATTTCTCCTTCTACTCCACCATCTAATGTGTAAGCAAAGTCAGCGCCAAATCCTTTTACATCAAAGTGTGCTGCACCTCTGCCGATTTCTTCATCTGGAGTAAATGCTACACATATCTTTCCATGAGGAATGTTTTCATCGATTATTCTTTCACATGCAGTAAGTATTTCCGCGATACCAGCTTTATCATCAGCGCCAAGTAAAGTTGAACCATCAGTAGTTATTAAAGTTCTCCCTTTAAATCCCTTAAGATGTGGGAACTTCTCAACTTGAATAACCATATTATTTTCTTTTAGGTAAATATCATTACCATCATAATTTTCAATTATTTGAGGTTTAACATTTTCACCACTAGCACTTGGTGCTGTATCCATATGAGCAATAAGTCCTATACTTGGCTTATCTTCATATCCTTTTGTTGCTTCTAAAACCCCATATACATAGCACTTATCATCAACTCTAACGTCCTTTAAACCAAGTTCCTTCATTTCCTTTACAAGAACATTAGCAAGATCAAATTGTCTTTTAGTTGATGGGACTGTTTCAGAATTTTCATCTGAAGTTGTATGAATTTTAACATAATTTAGTAAACGTTCATAAGCTTTCATTATATTTCTCCTTTACATTATTTATATATCATAATTATTATTTACAAAGTTCAATGATTGCATCAGTGAAAATCTTAGCACTAGCTACTAATTCATCGATTACAGCAAATTCATCGTTACCATGCATGTTATTATCTGTTCCAGGCATTGTACAACCAAAAGCTACGCCATTCTTTAATTCATGAACATAAGTACCGCCACCTATTGCTAAACACTCACCTTTATTGCCAGTGTATTTTTCATAGCAAGCTAATAATGTTTTTATAAAATCAGAATCTGCATCTACATGGTGAGCTTCAACCATAGGATCGTTTGCTAATACTATTCCATATTCATTTAAGTTAGCCTTTAATACATCTCTTAAGTTTTCATCTGTTGCGCAAATAGGTGCTCTTGAATCAAAAGTACCACTTAATGTAGTAGCAGTTACATTAAGAATATTTAAAGTCATAGAAATTTCTCCTGAAATTTCATCCTTCATATAAACACCTGCATTTTTACCACAGAAATCTCCATATGGGAATAGCTTATTTACGCCTTTGAATTTTCTGAAAGCGTCTGTATCAGCAAATGGCATATTTGCAAGCATTTCTAACATAGCAGATAAAGCATTTTTACCATTTTCAGGTGTTGAAGCATGAGCACCAACTCCCTTAGCATCTATAACAATAGTATTACCATTTTCTTTTACATTAAATTTAACACCAGTAAACTTTTCATACTTTTCAGCAAATTCTTTTACTTCATCAGCCTTAAATCCTTCAACTACTGCATTTGCTTTATCAGGAACAACATTTGATTTAACTCCACTATTAAATGAAACTATTCTTGGTAGCTTATTTTCATCTTTAAATTCAGCTTTAAATTCAGAAGCTAATCTACCTTTTTCAATGTTGATCAATGGGAACTCTGCATCTGGAGAAAATGTCATTGGAGCTTCTTTTTCAATCTTATAGTAATGAGCTATATCTGAGCTTCCACATTCTTCATCAGTACCTAATATTAATCTAACATTTTTGCTTAATGGAATATTTAAATCCTTTATAGCTTTCATTGCATATAAAGCAGTTATAGCTGGACCTTTATCATCAGCAGTTCCTCTACCATAAATCTTTCCATCCTTTATTAAAGGTGTAAATGGTTCAGTAACTGTCCAATCGTCACTTACTGGTACAACATCCAAATGTGCTAAGATGTCTAGTTGTTTTTCCTTATCATTAAAATCTACAGTACCAACGTAATTATCGTAGTTTTTTGTTTTAAAGCCAAGGCCTTCAGCTATTTTTAAAGCTTCTTCTAAAGCTTTTGCTGGACCTTCACCAAAAGGCATACCTTCTTTAGCTTCACCTTTTATACTATTTATTTTTATTAATTCGGAAATGTGATTTAACATTTCGTTTTTGTGTTCTTCAAAATATTTTTCAATTCTTTCTTTATACATAATTGCCTCCTTATAATGTTTATTCTATATACTATTTTAATACTAAATTTATGTTTTATCTATAAATTTTACTAATTAGTTGTGCATTTATATTAAATTTTTTAAATTACTTTGTTTAAAGTTATAATTTTTTGCAAATTTGTGCTTAATTATAAAAAAATAAACCATGACAAATAAATATTCACCATAGTTTATATGTTATCTATATTAAATATTTTATAAAAACTGTAGCTAGTCCTAAAAAGAAGAAAAAACCTAAAACATCAGTAACTGTAGTAACAAAAATTGCTGATGCTAAAGCAGGATCCACCTTTAATTTCTTTAAAATCACCGGTATCAAATATCCTGCTGCTGTAGCAAATACCATGTTTAATATCATAGCAATACCGATTAAAATACCGAAAATGAAATTTTTTTCCCACATCCAACCTAGAACCCCTATTGCAAAGCCAATGGCTATGCCTGTAAATAGCCCAACTAGAACTTCTTTAGCAAAAATTCGTTTGGCATTTTTTGCATCAACTTCACCAAGAGCAATACCTCTTACTATTATAGTTAAGCTTTGAGTTCCTGCATTTCCTCCCATGCCTGTAACAATAGGCATAAATGTTGCAAGTGCTACAACTTTAC
>JAQXTC010000101.1 GCA_029219285.1 Clostridiaceae bacterium | reverse complement strand
TTAGAGCAACCGGCTCATAACCGGTAGGTCCGGGGTTCGAGTCCCTGAAGGTCCACCATTATGGGGGTATAGCTCAGTTGGGAGAGCACCTGCCTTGCACGCAGGGGGTCAAGAGTTCGAATCTCTTTATCTCCACCATATGTAAAAAGCTATGAATTTTATTCATAGCTTTTTTTATTTTTAAGGCATATGTTTATATGTAGGAAGTTTATGACGATAATTGTAATAAATTAACTATCAATAATCCTATACAACGTATATTGCATTATTATATAATTTAAGGTGAATGATACATGTAAGTCAAAGTATGTATTTTAAATAAATTATAGGAGTTTGTCTGAGAATGGAGAGTATTTTAGTGGACAGTAAAAATCAATTAGAAGAAAAACTAAAAAATTTAAAATTACAAAAGAGACAACTTTTATTAGCTGGTAAGAAAACTACTGATATAGATAAACTTATAGATGAAGTTCAAACAGAAATAAAATCATTATATACTGTTAAAGCTTAATAAAGATTAGAAAATAGAATAAAAAAACATATCTTAGCATGTAAAATCATAGGATAAATTACAAGCAATAAAAAGGAGTCAGATATATGATTAGGACAGTAGTATGTCAAAAAGAAGGATGCTGTGGAAACGAGTTCTACATTGAGACTATAGATGGGAAATTACAATTAGAATGTAAGGATTGCGGCAGTAAATATTTATTTGATATTAGTTATTATGATTTTGTGATGCTTTCTAGTTGTTCTTCTTGCAATAATGATACATTTAAAGTGTTTAGGGATTTAGAAAAAGAAGGATTATATGCCAAATGTACTAAATGTGGAGCTCCACCAGAAAAGATCTATATTGATTCGGATGGAATTCAAGTTTCCTATGAAGCAAAATTATTACATGATATAAAAGAAATGGTCTATCAATTAGATCAAAGAGTTTGTAATTTAGAAGTAAAGATAGGAGATATGGAAAGGAGCCAAAATGTTTTAGAGGAATCCTTAGCATATATAAATAAATATATAGTCAACGACAGATAGAAGTATACTAAAGGGAGAAAATTATGAAGGAAAAAAGGGAGAGAGTATTTAGATGGACTTTATTTGTAGCGTGGTTAATATTAATATTTACTATGTCGCAAATGCCGGGAGAGGAATCTACAGCACAAAGTGATTTAGTAGTTAAAATGTTTGCTTTAATTGGAATAAATCTAAATCAATATTTTGGGGAATTGGCAACTTTTATCGTACGAAAATTAGCACATTTTTCAGAATATATGATTTTGTTTATTTTATCATATAGAGTAATGCTGTTATACCAAGATAGAAAGAGAGCAAAGTATTGTTCCATATTATTAGTATTTTTGTACGCAGCTTCAGATGAAATACATCAATATTTTATTCCAGGAAGAAGTGCGAGTATTAGAGATGTATTGATTGATACTAGTGGTGGTATCTTTGGATGTGTTATTACAAAAATATTTGAGAAAATAAAAAAAACACCTATGTAAAAAATAGATACATAGGTGTTTTTTTTATTTATGAAGTTCAGTTACATGAATAGTAACATACCCATTTTTGTTTATTGCTTGTATAATTCTTTGTAATGGTGAATCTTCAGAATAGTCGACTAAAAAGTTATTATTATCTGTAGAAACATTAATGTAATCAAGCTCTTGAGTTGGATGATAAAATAAGCTTTCTAATATATTTGGTCTAGGACTTTCTAATTCTTTTTCAATATAACTTGTATCACCATCTACAACGTAGCTTAATGGTGTTGGAATATATAGATTGTTACCAACAGATTGAAGTTTTGTATATATTAATGGACTCATTGGTTCATAAAGGTATTGAAAGTATTCTTCTATTATTTTCTTCTGTTTATGTGTTGCATGATAGTGTGGACTTTCAAAAAAACTATAAGGTATATTTAAAGCGGATGCAGAATCTATAGCATTTTCTAATACAGCTCTAGTTTCTTCTTCCGTAGTATTAGCATCTGAAGAAAGTTCACTACCATTTAAACTTGAAGAATCACCAGATTGATGAGTATAACCATGTAACCCTATTACAGCACCTTTATTGATAAGATAATCTAGTAAATTTACAAAACCAACATTCATTATATTTTGGTTAGTTAATAAATCATTGTCTATATTATCAGAAGGCCTTTTAAACCTAGGAACCCATGCTATATGATATTTTATTCCACTAGAATATAAAAGGTCTCCCATGGCTTTTAATTTAAGTTGACTTGTACTATCAGTCATAGAATTTCCAGCAGAAAAGTCTTCTAATCTAATTAATGCAATTGTACCGCTTGTAGGTGCCTCATAGCTAACATTAGAATTAGATGATGGATGCACAAAAGAAATTTCTTTAGTATCAAAATTAAAACTTGCCACTAAATTAAAAATATATTCAATATCGGAAATGGAAAGATAATATATATTATTTTCTTCTAATAAAAATCCCCTTAAGGAATAAGCTTGTCCATTGATGTTAGCACTCTTTTCAGAAAGATTACATACGAAATTATCCTTACTAATAGTAGTGTTCTCAACATTAAATGAATAATTTAAAGCGGAACAAACGCTATCAATTGGAATGTAGTATCTTTGAGCTTTTAATAATAATTTTGAATTATTAATCTTATTATCTAAAAAATTAATTGAAACATCATTTATATTGCTTACTGGCATATCTGAGAAATTTATTTTAGAAGTATAGCAAGAAGTAAAATTATTATTAGGTAGTAAATTTGAATCTATAGTTCCATTATTAATCTTTATAGTTCCTTGAAAAAAACTAAAATAAAAAGCTATTCCATAAAGTAAAGCTATGGATAGTATAAATGATAATATTCGTAGTAATATTTTTTTCTTTTTTTTCATATATTCCCCCTGATTATTACAAAATATATTTATAATATTATAGCACAGAAAACATATTGATAATCGAGAGAAGAGCATAATTAATTCAAAGTTAATCAGTTAATAATATCTTAAGATATTTCAAAAGGAAAAGTTTATAAAATAATGATATAATTAATTTTAGTTTTTAAATTAGGAAGGTGAAATATGAGTCAAAATATAAAGAAGAAAAATATATATAATAAATTTATAACATTTGTGTTAGGTTCATTACTAATATTAATGTTATTTATAATAGCTTCAGCCAGTAGTGAATTAACAACATATAATTCTCGTTTTGGTGTTGTAGACATAATTTTTATTATTTTTTCGGTAACCTTTGTTGTAGGAATTTATTTTGCGAAGAAAAGAGATATATCAAATAAAAAATTAGTTATTATAATTTCAATAGTAGGTCTTTTATTAAGATTGGCATACTGCTTAACTATTAATAGTGTTCCTATCTCAGACTTTGCAGTAATGTATGAAACTGGTGGCTCTATATTAGAAGGAGATTTATCAATGTTATGGGGTACCGGATATATAGCGAGATTTCCGCATATAACTATTCCAACACTATATTATGCTGTTATGAGAGGTTTATTCTCAAATCCTATGCAAGCAATTAAGATAGTAAATGCTATTGCATCAACATGTAGCATTTTTATTGTATATAAAATTGTAAAGATATTATTTAATGATAAAAAAGCATTAATAGCTGCTGTAATTACAGCATTATATCCTCCATTAATAGTATATACTGCAGTATATACTACAGAAAATATAGCAATACCATTATTTTTAGCTGGAATTTATTATTTTATCCTTTATATGAAAGGAATAAAAGATTTCAAGAGTTTAATTTTAGCTGGAATATTAGTATCGGTAGGAAATTTATTTAGAATGGCTGGAATAATTCTAATAGCAGCCTTTGTGTTATATTCTATAGCGTCTTTTGAAGCCAATATAAAGAAAAAAATTCTATCAATAGCACTTGTAATTCTTTCTTTTGTAATACCATTAGTTACAGTAAGTTTCACATTAAAATATTATGGAGTTACAGAATATCATTTGTGGAAGGGGAGAGAACCTAATATTACAAATATTTTAAAAGGAACAAATATAGAATACAAAGGAAGATGGAATCTTGATGATGCATCTATCCCTGAAGAATGTAATTTTGATTATGATAAAATCCAAGAAAGATGCAAGGAAATAATATGGGAGAGATTAACAACTACTCCGTTTTCGGAACAATTTAAATTCTTAACTTATAAATACAGTAGTCAATGGTGTTCTGGAGATTATTCTGGACCATATTGGGCAGAACATAGTATTGAAAATGAAGAGATGCCTTATAAATATAGTGAAGATGGAGAATGGTTTGGACAATTATTTTACCTTATTTTATTAGCATTAAGTTATGTTGGATTACTTAATTTTAATAAAGTAAAAAAAGATAGGATGGTTAGTTTATTCTATTATATATTCTGTGGATATTCTATTTTTTATTTAATTACTGAAAACCAAGCTAGGTATGCATTTACAGTATGCTGGATTTTTGTGATTATGGCTATTGTAGGAATAGATTTTATTGAAAAACTTAATTTTAGAAAGGATCATAAATAATGAATAAAATTGCAAAAGGATTTACTAATTTCATGATGATTGCATTAAAAATTTTATTAGTTGTTGTATTAGTACCAACAATAAAAGAAGTTTTTCATCAGTTATTAGGAATCAATATTAGCTTTTTTATAGTGCTATTATTAATCAGTATTACAATATTTTCAACTTACAAAATAACAAATTGTAAGATGGATAATAAAAAAAAGATAGCTATTATTCTTTTAATAGGCATGGTATTCAGGATTTTATGGATTATCAATGTCAATAGCATACCTACTTCTGATTTTAGTACTATGTATGAATCAGCAGGGCACTTTTTAAGAGGTAGCACAAGTATGTTTAAAGATACAGCATATATAGCAAGAAATCCACATTTGACAATTATGGTTATTTATATGGCAGCAATGAGAGGCCTTTTTCCAGTTAGTAATCTTTTAGCAATGAAAATAGTTAATGTATTTTTAGGAACGCTAACAATATATTTAATATATTTAATCATAAAAAAGATATTTAATAATAATAAATATGGGTTGTATGCAGCAGCTGCTGCAGCAGTTTTCCCACCATTAGTTACATATATAGCTGTATTTTGTACAGAAAATATTGCTATGCCGTTATATTTAGTAAGTATTTATTTATTTTTGCTAGTAGTTAAAGATAAAAAAAGTTATTGGTATTTAATTTTATGCGGAATTACCATTTGTATAGGTCACTTATTTAGAATGGTTGCACAAATTGTAGTAATAGCATTTGTTTTATATATACTTTTGTATTGCAAGGATAAATTAATACATAAAATAAGAAATATTAGTATTATACTAATTTCTTTTTTAGCTTTATTTATTTGTGTTAGCACTACATTGCAAAGTATGGACATAACACAGTATGCTTTATGGAAAGGTGCAGAACCTAATATAACAAGCATACTTAAGGGAACACATATAGCAAGTGGAGGAGCTTGGAATGAAGAAGATGCAAAGATACCAGAAGAATGTAACTTTGATTATGATAAGATAACTGAGGTTTGTAAAGATACTATAATAGAAAGGCTAACAACAACTCCGCCATCTGTACTTTTTAATTTCTACATTAATAAATTTGTACATCAATGGGATCAAGGAGACTTATCAGGTATTTTTTGGTCGGAATTAGATGTACCAAAGGATGAAATATTAGTTAATATTACTGGGGGAGGTATGGCAATATGTCAGGCTATTTATGCGGTAATGATGATCTTAACTTTTATTGGTGTATTTAATAAAAAAGCTTTAGAAAATAATCCGGAAGTTAAATTATTTTATTTATTATTATGTGGATATGGTGCTGCATATTTAATTACAGAATCACAAGCAAGATATTCATATATTGTATGCTGGTTGTTTATAATTTTAGCAGCAGTAGGGTTGGATAAAGTATATAAAAGAAAATGAGGTGCAGATGAAGAATGTCAAAGGAAACTAATAAAAAGAAAGTAAGTTCAAAATTACTATTTTTGATGGGATTTTTTGTTCTATTATATTTTAAGAGTACGATGTTCACTTTCATTGGCTCTACTAATGCGGGTACAAGCATAAGTGCGGTTGGAATAGAGCCATATCTAATAATTCCGCACTTAGCTATATTAGGAATAATTATATTTCCTGCTTTTTTCTTTAAGGAAAAAGCAGCTACTAAATATTTAATAATTATTGATTTATTATATTCAGTACTTCTTATTGCAGACTTATGGTATTACAGAGCTAGTGGATACTATCTAGGAATACAGTATATTTTTTATAAAGACTTATTTAATCCTTTAGGAAAAAGTTTAATAAATCCAAATAAGATAGATTTAATTTTCTTAATTGATTTACCTATATTAATATTTTGTTATTTCAAATTTAAAAATAAATTAGCTGATACTAGAAAAGTAAAAACAGCAGTAGTTGGTATCATGGCTTCATTAGTTATAGTTTTTGGAGCACATTATTTATTTGATACTTTAAGAATTTCAGGTTCGATAAGATTTGTGCAAAAGGATTGGGAGGCATCTTGGAGTCCTTATACAAGAGCAGAAAATAGATCACCTCTTGGAGATCATGTATATGAGATTTATTCTACATTAAGCAAGGTATATAGCAAAGATGATGAAGATAAAAAACAACAAGCAGAACAATGGCTTGAATGGAATAATGAAAACTTACCGGATAATGAATATAAGGGAATTGCCAAAGGAAAAAATGTAATATTCCTTCAAATAGAATCACTTGAGAATTTTGTGATTAATCAAGAAGCATACGGGCAAGAAATAACACCTAATTTAAATAAGTTGATTAATGAAAACTTATATTTTAGTAATATATATGAACAAAATAATGGTGCTAATAGTATTGACTGTGATGTAATGGCTAATGCAAGTATGCTAACTTTAGGTGATTCAGTAACAGCATTAACATATCCTGAAGTTAAACTTAATTCAATAGAAAGAATTTTAGAAAAAGAAGGGTATACAACAGTATCATCTCATGTTGAAAGACCTGGAGATTGGGGTTGGTTACAACTTCATAAAGCAGCTTTAGGCATCCAGACTTCATGGGATATAAATGAATATGAATTGGATGAATATGCTGGATTTGGATTATCTGATAGGAGTTTATATACTCAATTTACTAGCAAATTACAAGATTTAAAACAACCTTTTTTTGCAACAGTACCAACTTTAACAAGTCATGGACCATTTGATATTGCAGATAAATATAGAGAATTACAATTGCCAGAAGAAATTGATAAGAATAAATTTGGTGGATATCTACAAAGTGTTCATTATGCTGATGCACAAATAGGAAACTTCTTCAATATGCTTGAAGAAAAAGGATTGAAAGATAATACTATTGTTGTTATTTATGGTGACCATAGTGGAATTCACAAGTATTATACTGAAGATGTTGAAGCAACAGAAGCAGCTGGTATGCCAGGAGACTGGTGGAAGAAATATAAAATGCAAGTACCGTTATTAATAGTGGGTAATGATATGCCTTCAAAAACCATAGATAAGGTTGGGGGACATATAGATATAATGCCAACAGTATCTTATCTACTTGGAGTTAGCCCAAATGGAACTCAAATGGGCAGAAACCTTTTAAATACAGATAGAGATGCTTCTGTTATAAAAGGTGGAATCGTAGTTGGAAATCCAACAGAAGAGGAAAGAGAAAAGCTTAAGCAAGCATATGATGTAGCTGATTATTTAATTAAAAACAATTATTTTGAAAAAAGTAATAAGATAGGGTAAAATATAATTACTATTTTTAAGTGAGGTTTGAAATGATCGAATTACTGAAAAAGTATAGACAGATAATAATGTACGGTATATTTGGTGGATTAACTACTCTTGTTAATATTGTATCGTATTTTGTATTAACAAAGATTTGCGGAATAGAGTACATGATAAGTAACGTTATTGCGTGGTTATTATCAGTAATATTTGCCTATATTACAAATAAAATTTTTGTTTTTGAAAGTAAAACATTGGATGTTAAGGCTGTATTCAGAGAGGTATGTAGCTTTTTGGGAGCAAGGATATTTTCTTTAGTAATAGACATAGTTTTAATGTACATCTCAATAGAGATTATTGGAATAAATGATATAATAGCAAAGATTGCATCAAATATAGTGGTTATTTTGGTCAATTACTTCTTAAGTAAGTATTGGATATTTAAAAAAGACACAAAGGGAGACATATAATATGGAAAAAATATCGGTAGTAGTACCTTGCTATAATGAGGAAGAAGCTTTAAGCTATTTTTATGAGGAAATTTGTAATGTAGCAAACTTAATGAAAGATTTTGAGTTTGAATTTATTTTTATAAATGATGGTTCAAAGGATAAAACATTAGAAAAGTTAAAGTCATTATGTAAAGTTGATGAGAGAGTTAGATTTATTAATTTTTCAAGAAACTTTGGCAAGGAGTCAGCAATGTTTGCTGGGTTTGAAGCAGCAACAGGAGACTATGTTACTATTATGGATGCAGATCTTCAAGATCCACCAATTATGTTAATTGAAATGATGAAGGGGATAAAAGAAGAAGGATATGATTGTGTAGCAACAAGAAGAACTACAAGAAAAGGTGAACCACCTATAAGATCTTTTTTTGCTAGAATGTTTTACAGAATAATAAATAAGATAGCTAAAACAGAAATAGTAGATGGTGCTAGAGATTTTAGGCTTATGACAAGACAGATGATCGATGCAATACTTAGTATGTGTGAAACCAATAGATTTTCAAAAGGAATATTTGGATGGGTTGGATTTGATACAAAGTGGATTGAATATCAAAATGTTGAAAGAGTAGCAGGTGAAACAAGCTGGTCCTTTGGAAAACTTCTATTATATTCTATAGATGGAATAGTAGCGTTTTCTACAGTTCCTTTATCAATAGCATCGTTTATGGGCATAATATTTTGTTCTGTTTCTTTTATAGCAGTATGTTTTATTATATTTAAAACACTAGTGTGGGGAGATGCAGTTTCAGGATGGCCATCACTTGCTTGTATGATATTTTTTGTTGGAGGTGTCCAGTTATTTTGTACAGGAATACTAGGACAATATATTTCAAAGACATATTTAGAGACTAAAAGAAGACCTATTTATATTGTAAAAGATACTGAAAAAGATTATAGATAAGATAAAAAAGATTATTATATTAGAATTTCTAATATAATAATCTTTTTTTTCAAAATAAATTTGGGAAAAGTTCCAATAATGACAGAAAATTAAAGTAGGTATTCGTATATATTAGTATAACTAGAAAGGAGAAAGATGGATTTAAATAGGGGTATAGCAAATGATTGTATTGAGCTAGCCTTATTAGAGTAATAAGCAAATTTGAAAATACATTTAGGAGGGTTGAACATGTCAGATAAGATAATTAGAGGATTTAATGATATAAAGTATTCAGACTCTGAAGTTCAGAGATATATTGATTTAGCAGAAGTTGATGAAGAGAGGTATAAGAAAATAAGTGGATCTGTTAGAACAAGATATGCTATTGATGGATTGAAAAAGACCAGTGATATGATTGTATCAGAGTTGCATTCTGGAGAATATATTAATCAGATTATTAAGGTACGAAATATTGATTATATAAATGCAATTACAGTAGCTTCTTCAGTTGGTGGTACAATTGGTGGATCATTAGATTATGGCATTTTTAATACATTATATTTTACAAATGAAAGAATATTTTTTCCGATTCAAAATGTAGCTAACCAACCTTTAACAATGAAGTATAGAGATTTGAAAGATATATTATTAATAGAATTTGGTGATAAAGAAGTAAGAGTAAAAGAAAATGATGATGGCACAATTAGTGTTAAGAGAAGAATAAGTTTTGTTTATATGGGAGCCATCTTATTAGAATTAGCATTCCTTGCAAATGTTTGCTTTCACAAATTTTTTGGGAATACTCTTCAACAAGTAGAAGGGATGATTTTTGGAATAATAGTTTTGGGAATATATTTAGCAGCAAGGACATATCAGTATTTTTCTATAGATAGAATTCAGATAATATTTAAAGATGGATACAGATTAAATTATTTAATAGCAAGTGAAAATTACAAGGAATGTATAAAGTATCTTAAGAAAATGATGAAAGCAATTAATAGAGAGCAAAAACAATAGATATTTAAACTTATAAGGGGGCAGAAGAATGGATAAAGATGAAGAGATAGTTAAAAATATAAAACGAAAAGATCGTAATGGCTTAGTCTTGTTAATTGACAATTACGGGAAGCTAATTTATGGAGTAATTAAAGATGCTACTTACAATAAGAATATGGATAATTAAATAGAAGATATATTTTCAGAAGTACTTATGAAGATTTGGAACTCAATAGACCTATATGATGAAAAACGAGGAATATTAAGAAATTTTCTTATTAGCATAAGTAAATATACAGCTATAGATCACATTAGAAAAATATTTAAAAGAAAAAAGAATCAATTTAGTGATGAAATAGTAAATGCTTTAGGATATGAAGAAGAAAATTTTGATGAAATCTCTAATAGAGAAAGCTTTGAAGAGCTTTTAGATACATTAGAGCCTATGGATAAGGAGATATTTATAAGAAGATATTATTTTGAAGAAGAGATAGCGAATATTGCAAAAAGTTTAGATAAAAAAGAAAGTTATATTTATACTAGACTATCTAGAGGAAGAAAAAAACTAAAAAATACACTTTTAAGTATGCGGTTGATGAATTGAAATAAATGTGCCAGAAAGATAGAAGATTATTCACGTAATCTTCTTTTTTCTTACAACAAAATATTGAAAATGTAAAAAATAAAGGTAAAATAAGTTATAATAAAATATATCAAGTAATATGCTATTTTTATATGTCTATAAACTATATATTTTAAAGAAGAATTTTTAGATATATTTAAATTGAATAAAAAGGGGGAAATAGAAAATGAAAATATTTATTGATACAGCAAATGTTGATGAGATTAGAAAGGCAAATGACATGGGGGTTATTTGCGGAGTTACAACTAATCCATCACTTATAGCTAAAGAAGGAAAAGACTTTAAAGAAGTAATAAAGACAATAACGACTATAGTAGATGGACCAATTAGCGGAGAAGTAGTATCAGAAGATGCTGAAGGAATGATTAAAGAAGGAAGAGAAATAGCAGCAATTCATAAAAACATGATAGTAAAAATTCCAATGACAGTTGAGGGGCTTAAAGCTGTTAAGGTTCTTAATAAAGAAGGTATAAAAACAAATGTTACATTGATATTCTCAGCAAATCAAGCGTTACTTGCAGCAAATGCGGGAGCTACTTATGTTAGTCCTTTTTTAGGTAGAGTAGATGATATATCTATGGAAGGAATGCAACTTGTAAAAACAATAGCTAATATTTTTAAGATTCAAAATATAAAAACAGAAATAATTGCGGCAAGTATTAGAAATCCAATTCATGTTATACAAGCTGCAGAAGCTGGTTCTAATATTGCGACAATCCCTTATAAAATAATAATGCAGATGGTAAAACATCCATTAACAGATCAAGGATTAGAAAAATTCAAAAAAGACTGGGAAGAAGCATTTAATAAATAAGAAGTGAGGGAAAATAATGAGTAGAGAATTAGACATTAAAACAATTAATGCAATTAGAATTATTTCAGCAGAAGCTATTGAAAAAGCTAATTCAGGTCATCCAGGATTGCCTCTTGGAGCAGCTACAATGGCATATACATTATGGAAGAATATGAATCACAATGGTAAAGATCCTAAATGGGAAAATAGGGATAGATTTGTTCTATCAGCTGGACATGGTTCAATGCTTCAGTATTCATTATTGCATCTTTTCGGATATGGGGTTACCATGGAAGACATTAAGAATTTTAGACAAGTTGGGAGCTTAACTCCAGGACATCCTGAGTATGGGCATACTGAAGGGGTAGAAATAACGACAGGGCCTTTAGGACAAGGAATTTGTAATGCAATTGGTATGGCAATGGCAGAAGTTCATTTAGCAGATAAGTTTAATAAACCAGGATATGATATAGTCAATCATAATACTTATGCTATTGTTGGTGATGGATGTCTTATGGAAGGAATCTCGGGTGAAGCTTCATCGCTAGCAGGTACTTTAGGTCTAGGAAAGTTAATAGTACTATATGATTCAAATAATATTTCTATTGAAGGAAGTACTGATATTGCTTTTAGAGAAAATGTAGGAAAGAGATATGAAGCTTATGGATGGCAAGTTCTAGAAGTTAATGATGGTAATAATATAGATCAAATAGAAAAAGCTTTAGAAGAGGCTAAGAAAGAAACCACTAAGCCTTCCTTTATTATAGTAAATAATATAATTGGGTATGGCTGTGAAGCAAAGCAAGGTACAGCAGGGGTACACGGTTCTCCATTAGGTCAAGAGAATATAGATAAGATGAAGAAAAATTATAATTGGAGTGATGAGAAATTCTATATTCCTAATGATGTATATGATAATATGGATGAATATATTTCAAAAGGAATAAAACAAGAGAATGAATGGAAAGAGATGTTTCAAAAGTATTCTGAGGAATATCCAGAGCTTGCAAAAGAATGGGAATTATGGTTTAGTGGCAAGGTAGATGAAGAGGCACTAAATAGTGATGATTTTTGGAATTTTGATGGGCCAATGGCTACAAGACAGTCTTCAGGAGTAGTAATTAATAGATTATCGAAGTTCATTCCTAACTTAATTGGCGGTTCCGCAGACTTAGCTCCATCTAATAAAACTAATATGGATGAAAGAAGTGATTTCTCAGCAGAAAATAGAGCTGGATCAAATCTTCACTTTGGTGTAAGAGAGCATGCTATGTCTGCCATTTGTAATGGTATGTTAGCTCATGGTGGATTAAAGGTATATTGTGCAACATTCTTTGTTTTTAGTGATTACATGAAGGGTGGAATGAGACTTTCATCATTAATGAAGCTACCATTAACATACGTACTTACACATGATAGTATTGGTGTTGGAGAAGATGGTCCTACTCATGAACCAATTGAACAATTAGCAGCGCTTAGAAGTATGCCAAATATGGTTGTGTTTAGACCAGCAGATTCAAAGGAAACAGCAGCAGGATGGTATTTTGCAGTAACAAATCTATCATCACCAACTTCTCTTGTTTTAACAAGACAGAAGCTTCCTTTATATAATGAGACAGGAAAGATTGCATTAAAGGGAGGATATATTCTTAAGGATTCAGAAAAGGAAACTCCAGATATTATATTAATGGCATCAGGTTCCGAAGTTGAACTTATATATAAAGCTGCAGAAGAGTTAAAGAAAAGAGATGTTGATGCTAGGGTTGTAAGTATGCCTTCGTTTGAATTGTTTGAAAGACAAACACAAGAATATAAGGAAAGTGTTCTTCCCAATAAAGTTAGAGCTAGAGTTGCAGTTGAAGCAGCATCATCATTTGGATGGTACAAGTATGTAGGATTAGATGGAGATGTAATTTCAATAGATAACTTTGGCGCTTCAGGAAAAGCAGAAGAACTTTTTAAGATGTATGGCTTTACAGTGGAAAATGTTGTTGATAAAGCATTGAAGGTTTTGAACAAGTAACAAAAACAAAATATTTATATAAAAAGAAGCTAGCAATTTGCTAGCTTCTTTTTATAAGAATTTAATGTTTATATTTCCTGAGCTAGTTAGGATTTGTTATAGATGGACTATTTATACAAGATCTCACATAAAAATTATAGTAGACTAATTAGTAAAACAAAAAAATACACTATGGTTATGACATAGTAAGGAAGGTAGGTGAAACCAAAATTAATATAACTTAATTTTGGTAACGAGTTATGAAAGATTATTCAATTAATAATTTAAGGAATGTTGGATTTATAGGACACGGTTCAGCAGGAAAAACTTCATTAACAGAGGCACTACTATTTTATTCCGATACTACAGATAGATTAGGAAATATTGAAGATGGAACTACAGTTTCAGATTTTGATCCAGAAGAAAAAAGAAGAAAAATTTCATTATCAGCATCTATTACACCAATAGAATGGCAAAAAATAAAAATAAATTTAGTCGATATTCCTGGATATTTTGATTTTGTGGGTGAAAGTATAGAAGCTATGAGAGCTGTTGATGTTGCAACAATAGTAGTTTGTGGAGCAGCAGGAGTTCAAGTAGGAACTGAAAAAGCATGGGATTATTGTAACAAGATAAAATTACCAAGAACTTTTTTTATAAATAAATTAGATAGAGAACATTCAAGCTTTGACAAAACATTAGAACAATTAAAAGAAAAATTCGGTATAAGTGTTGTACCTATTCAATATCCAATAGGTTCAGAAGAAAACTTCGTAGGAGTTGTAAACGTTGTAACTAAGAGGGCACGTATATATAATCCAAAAACAAAAAAAATGGATGTAGCAGAAGTGCCAAAAGACTTGATAGATAAAATTGATGAATGTAAGAAGATGATAACAGAAGCTGTTGCAGAAACAGATGAAGTTTTATTAGATAAATATTTTAGCGAAGGAGAATTGAGTGATTTAGAATTATATGAGGGTTTAATTAAAGGCTGTGCATCTGGAGAGATAGCACCTGTAATGTGTGGTTCATCTACGAAGGTAATTGGTATGGGAACATTGCTTGAAGATATAGTGGAGTGTTTTCCATCTCCTAAATATGCATTATCTCAAAAAGCATTTAATGATAAAAATGAAGAAATCGAAGTGAAACTTAATGAGGATGAACCATTTTCTGCACTAGTATTTAAGACTATTGCAGATCCATTTGTAGGAAAGATATCTTTGTTTAGAGTTATGACCGGTAGAGCTGAAAGTGATATGAGTGTTATTAATTCAAGTAAAAATAAATCTGAAAAATTATCACATATTTTCTTTATGAGAGGTAAAAATCAAATACAGACTAAATCTGTTATAGCAGGTGATATTGGAGCTATTTCTAAGTTACAATATACAGCAACAGGAGACACATTATGTGATTCTAAGTTTAAAATAAAATATGATAAGATGAATTTCCCTGAACCAGTAATGTCAATGGCAGTTTTACCAAAGGCTAAGGGAGATGAAGATAAAATATCATTAGCTTTAAATAAGTTATTAGATGAAGATCCTGTTTTTACAATAGCAAGAGATATAGAAAATGCTGAAACTATTATATCTGGACTTGGAGAAACACATCTTGATGTAATAGCCAGCAAGTTAAAAAATAAATTTGGAGCTGAGGTTATTTTAAGAAAACCTAAGATACCCTATAGAGAAACAATAAAAGGTTTTTCAGATGTTCAAGGTAAACATAAAAAGCAATCAGGAGGACATGGGCAATATGGAGATGTAAAAGTTAAGTTTGAACCTAGAAATGATAATGAGAGAGATATGGAATTTATCGATAAAGTTGTTGGTGGTGCAGTTCCAAGAAATTTTATCCCTGCTGTTGAAAAAGGACTTAGAGAGTGTATGAAGAAGGGAATTTTAGCAGGATATCCGGTTATCGGAGTTAGGGCTACATTATATGATGGTTCATACCATCCTGTTGATTCATCGGAAATGGCATTTAAAGTAGCAGCATCTCTTGCATTTAAAAAAGGTATGGAAGCTGCAAAACCAATATTATTAGAACCTATCATGCATATAGAAATTCTTATTCCTGATGAATACATGGGTGATGTAATTGGGGATTTAAATAAAAAGAGAGGCAAAGTGCTTGGAATGGAGCCAGAAGGAAAGCTTCAAAAATTAATTGCAGAAGCACCAATGGCTGAGATGTTTAAGTATGCAACAGATTTAAGATCAATAACACAAGCAAGAGGAAGTTTTACAATGAAATTAGATAAGTATGAAGAAGTTCCACCTGCTGAATCCATAAAAATTATAGATGAAAGTAAAGAATTAAAATCAGAAGCACAATAAAAATTTAATTAAGAATTAAGAGTCAGGGATTTGCAATTAATAAATTTTAATTATTATTTACAAAATTCTTAATTCTTAATTCTTAATTACTTAAGTAGTATAGAATATAGTTAAATTCATAAAATAAGGTTAGATGCATAATTAGACAGAAAGCAAATATATATTAATATCCGCATTAACTTTTTAGGAGGATACAATGTCAGATTACAGAATGCATATAAAGGGCAATATAGGTTTAAGTGAATATAGCAATATCCATGACTATTTAGGTGTAGTTGATAAAAATGATAGTTTTTCTATTACAGTTGAAACTGAAAATAATAATGAGATTAATATTATCAATTCATTATTAAAAGATAATAGATTTCGTATTTGCGAAGAAGGATACGATAACATGGGAGTATACCATATAAATGCATATAAAATATAATTGCCTATTTATATAGGCTTTATTTTTATGCTCATTTTAAAATAATAATATTTTGGGATAAATCGAATACTTAATGTTAGTATCATATTATCCATTGTTTATGGTAAAATTATACTTGAAAGAATAACAACTAAAAAGGAGATACATTGTGATAGAAATATATTTAACTCGTCATGGTCAGACAATGTGGAATTTAGAAAAGAGATTTCAAGGATGTAAGAATTCAGAATTAACTACAGTTGGAATAAAGCAAGCTGAAGCGTTGAGAGACAAGCTGTCTGATATGGATATAGATGTTATATATGCTAGTCCGATAAAACGTGCATATGAAACAGCTAAGATTGTTAAAGGAACTAAAAGTGCTCAATTAATAGTTGATGACAGATTAAAAGAAATTAATTTTGGTGACTATGAAGGATATACAGAAGAGGAATTATTGAATGAAGGAAGAGGAACAGAGTTAGAAAAAATATTTTCCGGAGAAATGAATGCGAGAGCACCACATGGAGAGTCTGTGAAGGAAATATATAGTAGAGTAAAAGATTTTTTTGAAGAGTTAGTATCAAAAGAGGATGGAAAAAAAGTCCTTGTTGTAACTCATGGACTAGCATTAAAAGTTATTATAAGTTATTTAAAAAATGATGGAAGTTTTTATGATACAGTAATGGGACAGGCATCCTTATCTAAGGTAGTTATAGATAATGGAAATATAAAAATAGAATATCTTGATGATTCAGAACATATGAAAAAAATAAATATGCAAAAAGTAGGATGGTAGAAGAATTTTTTTAATTCTCATATGTGTTATAATTAGTTTATTCTAAAATTTGTAAGGATGGTGAAATATGAAAGCAGAACTTATATCAGTAGGAACAGAAATTTTATTAGGGGATATTGTAAATACTAATGCTCAATTTTTATCTAAAGAACTTGCATCTATAGGAATAAATGTTTATCGTCAAGAAGTTATAGGGGATAATGAAGATAGACTTTTAGAAGCATTTGAAGCTGCATTTAAAAGATGTGACATAATCATAACTACTGGAGGTCTTGGACCAACAGGAGATGATCTGACAAAAGAAACTGCCTGTAAATTCTTTAATATGAAAATGGAATTACATAAAGAATCATATGAAGAATTAAAAAAATATTTTAAGAAAATTAATAAGGAAATGGCAGAAAGTAATGTAAAACAAGTATATTTCCCTAAGGAAGCTATAGTTTTACCAAATCCTAATGGAACTGCACCAGGTGCAATATTAGAGAAGAATAATAAAATAATTGTAATTTTACCTGGGCCACCAACAGAAATGAAACCAATGTATTTAAACCACGTGAAGAAGTATTTTGAAAAAAGTGGAGCTGGAGTAATAAAATCAGAAGTTCTTAAGGTCTTAGGAATTGGAGAAAGCTCGGCTTTTGAAAAATTAAAAGATTTAATTGATGAAGGAATAAATCCAACTATAGCACCATATGCTAAAGAACATGAAGTAATATTTAGAATAACAGCAAGTGCCAAAAGTGAAGAAGATGCTTTGCAAATGATACAGCCTATAAAGAAAAAAGTTATTGATAGGTTAGGTATAGATTGTTATGGTGAAGGTGAGAATATAACAATAGAAGAAGTATTAGGAAAGCTATTAGTAGAAAAAAAATTAACCATAGCTACTGCAGAATCTTGTACAGGTGGTATGATAGCAAGTAAACTTGTATCATATCCAGGAATATCTGATGTGTTTTTTGAGGGTGCAGTAACATATGCTAATGAAGCTAAGATGAGAACATTAAACGTAAAAGCTGAAACACTAAAAGAATTTGGGGCTGTAAGTGAACAAACAGCAAAAGAAATGGCACTTGGAATAGCTAAGAGAGCAGGAACAGATATTTCGGTAGTTACAACAGGAATTGCAGGACCAGGAGGTGGAACTGAGGAAAAACCAGTAGGTCTTGTATGGATAGGATTATATTATAAAGGTGAAGTAAAGGCATACAGACATGTATTTAACGGAGATAGGCAAGGGGTTCGATTAAGAGCGACAATAACTGCATTAGACAAAGTAAGAAGAGCAGTATTACAAGATAAATTATTGTAAATAGAATCAATGCCTCTTTGCAAATAACAAAGAGGCATTGAAACATATATAAATAAAATGGGGGAGAGGCGATTATAAAAGCATCTCGCTTCATTTATAATTATTTCCCAATAATCAAGAGAATATACACATTATAAATAAAAAGGGAGGAAGTTAGATGAAAAAAACATCTAGAGTGAATTGGTATTTTTTAATTATAGTATTGTTATTGGCAATTGGACCTTATGGAATGAGATATATTTATAGAGGATTAGGAATTACAAATCCTAATTTAGTAATGGTAATATCATATTTTGTGCTTTTAGTTTTACCAAGCATAATATATTTAGCTGTTACCAAAAGTAATGTCAAAGAAGTTTTAAGGCTTAATGTAATACCGGCAAAACAATTTGCATATTGCTTTCTAATTGGAATATTATGTATTCCGCTTGGAAACTGTTTATCAGCTATAGGATTATATTTCTTTAACAACAATGCAGGAAATGTTATATCAGCATTATCACAAACAACACCATTAATAACAATGCTCTTAGTTATGTCGGTTATGCCAGCTGTAGTTGAAGAGGTTAATTTAAGAGGGATAATCCTAAATGGATATAATAATCAAAGCATTTTAGCAGCAGCGATAATAAATGGATTATTCTTTGGAATATTTCATTTAGATGGTCATCAATTCTTCTATGCATCAGTAATTGGATTTGTTATGGCTTATGTTGTAAGAACTACTAATAGTATATATTCTTCTATGTTAATACATTTTACGGTTAATTCCTTTTCAGTTATTGTAAGTCACTTGCTTGCATCGTCCCGTATTTATGAACAGGCAGTAGCAGTAGCAAAGACTATAGACAAAACCCAATTAAGTCTTGATAGTAAAATAACTGGTATAGTAAGTTATTTAACTGTTGCAATATGTATAATGGGGTTAATTTTTCAAGTTATAAAGCAAATTAAAAAGGATCAATACTTAAGATCTGTTAATTATCAATATATGAATATGAATTACAATATGTATCAAAATAATATTAATAATCCTATGAATAATGGAATGAATCAAGGTTATGGTAATGCACAGATGAATAATGGAATGAACCAAGGTTATAGTAATTGGCAAATGAATAATGGAGGATGGCATGAAAATGTAGATGCAATGTCAGAACCATTAATCAATGTTCCGTTTCTATTAATTATAATAATATATTTAGTTATAATGATTTTGAATAGTTTAGTATAAAAATAAACAGAGTTATCGTGTTGGATAAATTCCAATATGATAACTCTTTTATTATTTAGAAAGAAAGTTAATTATCT
This sequence comes from Clostridiaceae bacterium, assembly GCA_029219285.1. GTDB lineage: Bacteria > Bacillota > Clostridia > Clostridiales > Clostridiaceae > Clostridium. The sequence goes on along the minus strand of JAQXTC010000101.1, from coordinate 6,847 downwards.
TCTTTTCTATCAATTACTTTAGGGGGCTTAGGTGTAGAATCATAAAAAATATTAAAGCAATCAGCTTTAACCCATCCCCTACAGTTAATTCTACTATAAGAGGGAAGAGTAATGTAGTACCAGACATTATTATCTAACTCACATTGATCTAAAATTGCAACTTCCATTTTTTCAGTTGATTTATTAAGTATTAAATTATTTTCTATTGGAGACAAATATATAAGTGTTCCTTCTTTTATTATGCCCATATTATTTGATGGTATAGAAAAGTTTACTTTTATGTCTTTTGAATGTTTTAAACTCAAAAGCTTTTTCCTTAATGTTGCGTTATAATTTTTCTCTATTATTAATTGGTTTTTTAAAATAGCATTTGATTTACTAAAGTAAAAAATCAAAAAAATAATTATGCCAATTAATATTAAAAATAAAATTACTTTCATATCTTTACTCCTGACTTTAACTACAATATAAATATATTTTGAATTTAGAAAATCATACCTTGCTTTCAATAAAATCTATCATTGACAGGAATTTAACACCATAAGAGAAATGATTGTTAAAAAAATAACATTAATTAAAAGGAGTTATCCACAGACTGAGGTGAGTATTTTAATTACTGTGGATAAATTCAAGTAACATTTAATATCCTAATAATCTTATTACTAGATTATTTTGAACAAAAACAACAAAAAAGTCTGAAATTTTTTACAGTAATGTATATGTTTTTTCTGCATAATTAGGTAAAATATATATATTATGTAAGAAAAATATTGAAGTATAGAGGCAGTCTATGAAAGAGATATTAAATAATTTAGATGAATGCGTTATTGTCTTTGATTTAAATGGGAATGTATTATTTTTTTCAGACAAGGCATTAAAAGAATCTGGATATACGGAAAAAGAAATAAAATTAATGAATCTTAGAAAAGATAAAGAGAATTTTTATCCTGTTAATGAAGAAGCTAATGAATATTTATTTAGATTTAGCTCAAAATATGGTGATATATTAATTCTTAAAGGTAAAACGGTAAGTTCAAAGTGGAATTGCGAGGATGCACAATTTTTTATATGTAACAGATATACGAAAGATAGAAGAACTCTTGATAAGATTTTACAAAGAGAAATAGATAATTATAAGAAACTTGATCAAGAATTAAAAAGCCTTTTAAAAGTTTCTGCTGATATTATGATAATCGCAGAGTATGGTGGCAAATTGAATAGAGTAAGTATGGGAAATACGAACACATTACAATGGACAAGTGAGGAAATTTTGCAATTTGAGTGGCCAAAACTTATTCATCCAGAGGATTATAATAATACAATAAAAGAGATATTTAAAGGCAAAAGAACAGGAGAAGTACAGAAGGTTAATGCTAGAATACGATGTAAAGATGGAAGCTATAGGTTATTTGCCTGGAGAGGTATGTACACAAATGAAAGAAATAGATTTGTAGCTACAGCTAGAGACATTACGGAAGAAAGAAAGCTTTTAGAAGAACGAAGAAAATACGAAGAAGCAAAGCAGGCTGAAGTAATGAAGAATGAATTCTTTGCAAATATGTCACATGAATTTAAAACACCATTAAACATTATATTATCAACAGTTCAACTAATTGAATATAATTTAAAGCATGGATATCTAAATATTGATCCTAAAGATAAATGCATAAATTATATGAATTCAATAAAGAGAAATTCATACAGATTAATACGTCTTTCGAATAATATAATTGATATGAGTAAAATAGATTCAGGATATTATAAACTTAATTTAAAGAATAATAATATAGTAAATGTTATTGAAGAGATAGTAGACTCAGTAGCTGATTATATACATAGCAAAGGTATGAGTATTATTTTTGACACAGAAGTAGAAGAAATGGTTATTTCATGTGATTCAGAAAAAATAGAAAGGATTGTACTTAATTTAATTTCTAATGCAATAAAGTATACTAAAGAGAATGGAGAGATATCCATAAATATTTCCATTAAAGATAGATTTGTTGTTGTATGTGTTAAGGATAATGGAATAGGGATTGCAGAAGAAGATAAAGATAAAATATTTGATAGATTTAAGCAAATAGAAAATACATTTACACGCAAAGTAGAGGGGAGTGGTATAGGATTATCACTTGTCAAATCTTTAGTTAATATGCATGGAGGAAAAGTTTGGCTTGAAAGTGTAGTTGGCAAAGGTAGTGAATTTTACTTCTCATTACCAATAACTCAAATAAAACAAGAAATAATTGGTAAAAACAAGGAAAAGAGAGAAAACAAGAAAGAAAAATCAACAATTGAGTTTGCTGATATAATTTGAGGGTACAAATAATTGTATTTTATTCCTAATATTAGTTAAAATATAAGTATATAGTTTAATTATGTAAGTGGGATGATAAAGAATGAGAAATTTATTAAATATTCTCGATAAAGATATTATTGTATTTGATAAAAGCGGTAGAGCAATTTTTTGTACAGATAATTTATTAAAGAAGGTTGGTTATACACTAACTGAATTTTTAGAAAGTAATAATGTAATTGACATTACTGACATAAACTTTATACACAACACTCCACGTAATCATAAATTTTTTCTGACAACCAATAAAGGATATGCTTTAGAGATTGAAGGAAAAATAGTAAAAGATGAATGGCAAAGGGAAGAAGCATTATATTTTTTGGTAAATAAATACAATGAGGGGAAATTATCTAATGAGCTAGCTATGAGCGTCTTAGATAAGATTCCTAATTTAATATGGATTAAAACATGTGATGGTAAGTTTGTATATATGAATGATGCTACAAAGAAAATTAGTTGTTTAAGAGATGAGGATTATTTAGGGAAGACAAGCGATGTATTATTTCCAAGTGAAGTTAATGAAGTATTAGATGAAAATGAAAAAATAATTTTACAATATAAGACAAGCATTGCTTTAGAATATAAATTAAAATCTAAAGGTAATTTAAGATGGCTACAAATTGATATGGTACCAATATTAGATTCAGAGGGAAATATTAAGTATATAGAATCTATTGCTAAAGATATGACTATAATTAAGGAATTACAAGGAAAAATAAATAGTATTCAAACTAATATGAAGAATAGTGATGTGGAAAATGTCAACTTGGATGCAATTAAGAAAATAAGTAACAATATTTTAGAAGCACTTAATATTGGATGCTTTAGTGTTAATATTTATGACGATGCAATAAGTGATAACTTTATTTATGCAAGTAAAAATGGAAAGGATACCGAATTACAAGAAGCATTAAAAATTGAATTTAGCACTATGAAACAATTAGAAAATTTAAAGTGTATAAATAACATTTTACATATTAAACAAGATATGCTAATACCTAATACTAATATTTTGTTAGAGAAAGGCTTTAAATATATTGGAATATATCAAATTAAATTTATGGAAAAGATTTATGGAGTATTTACTATTGCTTTAGATAATATTTATAATTTGGAGAATAAACATTTAATATACAGTATAATAGCACTTATTGGTGGTTTGAGTAGTGTTATTTCATTTAGAGATACGTTATCATGTGAACTTAAAAAAAGAAGGCAAATAGAAGAAGAACTTGAAAGTATGATAAAAGTTGCAGCGGATGTGGTTCTTATTGGAGATTATAATGGTAATATAAAGAGAATAGGGCTTGGAACTAAAGGGACTCTTCAATGGAATGTTAATGAGGTTATAAATACTAATTGGAAAAAGTATGTTCATCCTGATGATTATAAAAGGATTTATGATGATCTGTTAGAAGGAAAATATAATAATAATCTTATTAAAAAAGAGGCGAGAATCTTAGCTAAAGATGGAACATATAGAACTTTAGCATGGCGTGGGAACTATATACAAGAAAGAGATTTATTTGTAGCTACAGGTACAGATATTACGGAAGATAAAAAGTTAGAGGAAGCTAAAAGAAGATATGAAGCTGCTAGAAAAGAAGAAACTATGAAAAATGATTTTTTTGCAAATATGTCACATGAATTCAAAACCCCTCTTAATATAATTTTGTCTACATTACAATTAATTAAATACAATATGAATAATAAGCTTATTAATGTTACGCCAAATGATAAATTTAATAAGTATCTGAAATCAATTGAACAAAATTCTTATAGACTTCTTAGATTAGCTAATAATATTATAGACATGAGTAAAATTGATGCTGGATATTATAACATTAAGTTAGAAAATAGAAATATAGTTGAAGTTGTTGAGGAACTTGTTGATTCAGTTGTTGATTATCTTAAGTACAAAAATATGGACATTGTTTTTGATACAGAAGTTGAAGAGATGATTGTTGCTTGTGATCCAATAAAAATAGAAAGAATTCTTTTGAACTTAATATCAAATTCTATTAAATATACAGAGTGTGATGGAAAGGTAGAGGTCCATATATATATAACTGATAATGTTATTATTTCTGTTAAGGATAATGGAATTGGTATACCAGAAGATCAAATAAAAGAAATCTTTAATAGATTTAAGCAAGTTGATAATACTTTTACTAGGAAAACAGAAGGTACAGGAATTGGATTATCTATAGCTAAAGCATTAGTAGAATTACACGGCGGGAAAATTTGGGCTAAAAGTAAATTAGGGCAGGGTAGTGAATTTTTATTTTCAATACCTATTAGAGTTGTTAGAAAAGAAAAGGTAGAGCTTAATCACAATCATTATAGAGAAAAACCAATTATTGAATTTGCAGATATAATGTAATTTACAACTAATCTTATTTTGCTTTAAGAAAAAATGATGCTGGAATTTTTTGGTATCATTTTTTTTATGAATATAAAAACATGTAGATTCAGATACTAGATTAGTAAATAGATATAAGGAGTGTTTTTATGGCAAATTTAAATAAGTTAGAATTACAAAATCTTCGTCATTTAATTGGAGCACATTGTACAATTGAAAAGAAACTTCAATTTTACTCAGAGCAATGTACAGATCAAGCATTAAAGGATATGTTGATGAAGGATTCACAAGATGCAAAAACAAGCAAAGATAAGTTAATGGCTTTTTTAAATTAGGAGGTATCTGAATATGCAAGAAAAAGAAATGATAAGTGACTACCTTGGCTGTTTGAATGCTAGTATAGGGGAGTACGGTGCTATTATTGCACAATGTGAAAATCAAGAGCTACGTGAAACTATACAACAATTAAGAAATCAAGATGAGATGCGTCAATATGCATTGTTCCAAAAAGCAAGACAAAAAGGATATTATATTCCTGCAGAACCTGCTACTTCAGAAGAAATTGCTACTGTTAAACAACAACTTTCTCAAGGATAATTCATTTTTTAATAAATAGGGTTTTGAAGATAAAATTAGGTAATTATATTTAGAAAGCCATAGTAATATTTTATATTGCTATGGCTTTTATTCATATTTTTAGTTTTTTAAGTTGAATATTAGATAAAGGAAATAGAAATTTAAGAGCGAATTATAAAAATGTAAATGTGAGGAAATTTTCATTTCATAGATATCATAGAGATATGTCGTAAAGGTGAAAAAAATTTAATGGGGGGCAAAGATATATGGTTATAAGAGAAATTAGAAAAAGTGAATTAAAAGAATTACTATCATTATATGAATATTTAAAGAGTGATGATATACCAAAAGAAAGTAACGAATTAAATGATATATGGGGAAATATTTTAAACTATAATGGGCAACACATAATTGTAGCTGAAGAGGACAACAAGATAGTATCTTCCTGTGTTGTTACAATAATTCCTAATTTAACTCATAATCATAAGTCATATGCATTAGTAGAAAATGTAGTAACAAACGAAAACTATACAAAAAGGGGATTTGCTACAGCGTGTTTAAATTATGCCAAAGAATTAGCAATAAAAGAAAATTGCTATAAGTTAATGTTGCTTACAGGTTCTAAAAGAGAGAGTACCTTAAAATTTTACGAACAAGCAGGTTATAACAAGAATGATAAGACTGCTTTTATACAATGGATAGAATAAAAGATATTAATGAAATCTAGGAGATAAGTTGGGCTAAAGAGAAATATTAAAAGGGGGATTTGTAAGTGAAAAATTTAATAAGACTAACAGATTATAAAGCGAAAGATGTATATGATATATTTAAGATAGCAGATGAAATAGAGCAGAGAAAATACAAAGAAATATTAAAAGGTAAAACCATTGTTTTATTTTTTCCTAATTCAAGTATTCGAACAAGAGTTACATTTGAAAAAGGAATACATTCATTAGGAGGACAAGCTATATTGTTTCCAACAGAAACGCTTGATAAAAAGGAAAATCTAAAAGATGTATGTGGTTACTTGAATAACTGGGCAGATGTTATTATTGTAAGACATAAAGATATTAAGGTTATTGAAAAAATTGCACAGTACTCAACTATACCAGTTATTAATGCTATGACGGATATAAATCATCCATGCGAGGTGATTTCAGATATGTATTCACTTTCTAAAATTAGAAATGATTTTATTAAAGATAAATTTTTATTTTGTGGTGAGAAAGGCAATATAGGATTAGCATGGAAGGAAGCTTCTGATGTTATGGGGTTTGAATTATATCAATGTGTTCCAAAGGGATATGAAATTGAAGGTGTAAAAGTTTACAATGATATAAAAGAAGCTATTAAAGGTAAAGATATTATATGTACAGATTCAGTTCCGACAAGTGAGATTCCTTATTTTAAAAATTTTCAAGTTACTAAAGGAATTATGGATATGGCTAATGAAGGAGCAATATTGAATCCATGCCCACCTTTTTATAGAGGAGAAGAAGTATCAGAGGATGTAATCGAATCAAAATATTTTGTTGGATATGAATTCAAGAAAT
>JAQXTC010000100.1 GCA_029219285.1 Clostridiaceae bacterium | reverse complement strand
AAACTTAGTCTTTTTACTTACTGAACCAGCAAGTTTATCAATTGTACAATACTTCTTTTCTTTCAGACAGTCACTGTATCTTTTAAATCTCTCTATTCTTTTTCTTATTCCCACACCTTTATAAGTAACAAAAATACTTCCAGCAAAAAAAGCTGCAACTATACTGAGCGGAATCATTATTCCTGACCTCAAAAAGTTACTTCCTATGCCAAAGACAGCAATAACTAAAAGTACAAAAGTACTAATACCAAAAACTACACTTCCAAAACCTCCAAGGTAGTTATATACGATACCTGCATATCTTCCTTTAGGTTTTTTGTTTATATACTTTTCTATTTCATTTACATCTTTTGATTTAAACATATTTTTTACATATTGACTGCTTGAATAATCTTTAACCTTCTTTTCAAAATAATCCGAAGTATCCTTTATCTGATTTTTAACTTCATTCACAGTATTTTCTGCTGTAGTATTAAAGGTATCTCTTATACCACTAAAATCTATATAATTCAGAGCATTATGTACAGTGCTTTTAATTTGATCTTCTATATCAGAGAAATCATTTTTATCCATCATTTTTCCTCCACTTTACTTTTTATACTTATATTGTATTTTATTTCATTATACATTAAAGTGCTTTTAATTACAATTTCATACACTCTTCAAATTTAACTCGTTTAATTTTTATTATAATTCAAGAATTCTTCTTCATTTAAAAATTTAATTTTCTGCCCTTTTTCAAAAAGATCAGTTGCTTTTTTCATCTTAGTGCTCATTTCGTCACGTTTAAGGCCAGCTATCCCACTCATATTACTAACTAATATTGTAGTCTTTTTAGTTACACTGCTTCCTGTAGCTCCCCCTAGTAACCTTACAACTCTATATGCCTCATCCCTAGACATTGATGAAAGCCTACCTGTAATCACAACTACCTCATCCTTAAATGCATTCTCTGCAAATCTATCTATTGTTCTTTCTCTTCTATAAGAGTAAACTTTTGATGATGTTCTATATACTCTTCCCTTAGTTGACGAGGGCTTATACCCATCTTTATCTACACTTCCAATAGTAACTCCTAACAAATTGGATATTTCTTCAATATCATAACACTTCAATTCCTCACAGATATTAGTGAGTATATTACTACATGCAAGCGCATCATACAGAGCATCATGGTGCTTAAACTCATATCCTAATAAGTCATTAACTGTATTAAGCTTTGCATTATCAATACTTTTGTAAAAATTACGTGCAAGCTTCATGGTACATATATAATTGAATTTTGGTAACTCTATATCATATAATTCAGCGCTTTTCCTCAATACTGATATATCAAATGCAGCATTATGCGCTATAACTAAATTATTCTCAAAGTAAGGCTTTATTTTTTCCCATATCACATCAAATTCAGGTTCATTCTCTACCATAGCAGGCCTTATTCCATGAATCCCTATGTTAATAGGCATGAATCTCATCTCCTTAGGTTTTATTAAGTAATGTACCTTCTCTACAACATTGCCCTCTTTCACAACTACTATACCAATAGAACACGGACTGTTTCTTTTTTCATTTGCTGTTTCAAAATCTATAGCTATAAAATTCATTTGATTTCTCCATATCTCAAAATTAAAAATATTCTATATTCTATCACACATATTATATATATCAATTAATAGTAATATAAATTTAATATTTTCAAAAACTTAATACTTTAAAATGATCATTGTATTTTTTAACATAATCACTTTACTTTACGTATATATTCAGCAAATAAATACTTAATTAACTTTTGATTTATTGCTATTTCTTTTCAATTGATTTACACTTATTTTAATATTATTTTTAATGAGAGGTAATCTTTTATGAGCAAAATTCTAACAATTCAAAAGCCTAAAATTTTAGATGAATTATTTGAAATTAACGATATATATAATGAAATCATTCTCGAATACAAATTACAGGATAAAACTTTACAAAATGATATTATCGAAGATAAAAATGAACATGGTTTTACTATTGATTCGTGTATTTTTAGAAATGTAGTCTTTAGTAACTGTTCACTACCTAATGTTGATTTAATGGACACAATATTTGAGAATTGTGATTTATCTAATATAGATTTTAGAGGTGGAAGTATACATAGAGTAGAATTTATAAATTGCAAACTTCTTGGTGCAAAATTTGATGAATCTTCCTTAAAAGATGTTTTATTTAATAACTGCCTTGCAAAATACTCTAACTTTTCATTTTCAAAACTTAAATCTATCAATTTCATAGAAACTAATCTCGAAGAATGTATTTTCCAAGAAGCTTCCTTAACTAAAACTATATTTCACAATTCTAATATTATAAATGGTTATTTTAATAAGACACCACTAAATAAAATTGATTTTACTGACTGTGACATAACTGGAATAAATGTAGAAATTCCCGATCTTTCTGGGGCTGTTGTTTCAGCTACTCAAGCTCTTGATCTTACAAGACTTCTTAATATAACTATAAAATAGAAATTAGAATAATTGCTTCTGGATTTTTCCTTATATTAGTCCTATGCTAAAAATTCAATAAATCCCACAGCAATATTTTATTAACCATCCTCACGGAATTCCACAGCAATAACCAATAATTTTTATAATATGATAAATTACACTATCAAGTGCAACACTAATTAATTATAAAAAAATAACCCATACGGGCACGTTCATGTTAAAGTAATAATTGACTAGAAAACCACTTTAATAGGAAAAACAATAAGTCAAAGACCTAAAGAAGTACGAAAAAGATTAGAAATTAGTCATTGGAAACTTGATACTTGGACCTATGTCAATATAGTAGACACATTTTTTTAGTCTTTTTAAGCAGATTTTGTAATAAGATCTTCATAATCTTGTGGAGTCATATAACCAATTCTGCTATGAATTCTTTTTCTGTTATACCAACTTTCAATATACTC
>JAQXTC010000099.1 GCA_029219285.1 Clostridiaceae bacterium | reverse complement strand
AATAAAGTAGTTAAACGTGATTTTGTATTAGCTGGATGGTGGGATAGCTATCCAGGCGTTCCTATGGGAACTATTATTGCATCTAAAACTTATGTAGATACTCATGTTGAAGAACTAAAAAGTACTTATAAAAATGATAAGGTAGAAACTGGAACAATTACTGGAATTATAAAGTTTTCAAGTACAAAAAATTTAAATGAAGATTTAGAAACAGTAATACGAGATAGTGGATTTTCTATGGATTCAGATGCACAAAATTATATAAATGCGGGAGTTAATCCACTGTATTCATCTAAAAGTACACTATTGGGAAAAGGGACAATCATAGCAATCTTAAGTTTTACTTTATTATTTATATTTACAGGATACTTAATTATATATAATATTTTTCAGATTTCTGTATTGAAAGATATGAATTATTATGGATTATTAAAGTCCATAGGAACAACTAAGAAGCAACTTCATTCTATTATTATAAAGCAAGCATTAATACTTTCCTGTATTGGAATTCCAGTAGGACTATGTGTTGGATTTTTTCTAAGTAAATTGTTATTACCGTCATTAGCAAAGAATTTAAAGTTTTATCAAGGTGTAGGAATTGAAACACCTAATCCTATAATATTTGTGATAGCAACTATATTTTCTTTAATAACTATCTTTATAAGTGTTAGAAAGCCAGCTAAAATGGCAGAAAAAGTATCACCTATAGAAGCAATTAGTTATAATGAGATTGATTTGGTTAAAACTAACAAAAAGAAGAGTGTTTGCAAAGGAACTCCCCAAAGTAGAATGGCATGGTCTAGTCTTTGGAGAAATAAAAAACGTACTATATTAGTAATACTAAGTCTGTCATTAAGCGTTATTTTAGCCAATACAATCTTTGAATTTTCACAAAGTATAAATCCGGAAGAGGCTCTTAAAAATATAGCTAGTTCAGATTTTAGAATTGGTAGTACTGATTTGTTTTACAATTATAAAATAAATGCTAAAAGTGCACTAAGTGAAGATTTTATTAAAGAGATACAGAAACAAGATGGATTTGAAGCTGGTGGAAGCGAGTATGGTTGTAAGGCAGCATATACAAGTAAAACAACAAAACAACAAAATAATGGCAATAAAGATGGTTCATTTAATACTATTTTATACGGATTAGATGAATTTCCTTTTTCTAAATTAGAGTTAGTGGATGGACAAATAGATAAAGAAAAATTGCAAACTGGAAAATATATATTAGAAGGTGTATGGGTAAATTCTAGAGGAGTTATGGATACTAATAGTATTAATCATTCCATTGGAGATAAGATTAAGTTAAATGTTAATGGCAAAATTCAAGAAGTAACTGTACTTGCTCATGTAGTAGCTAATGAAAGTAATACTTATGATTGGGGTGATTCTTGCTTTTTTACCCTTTGCAATCCATATAAGAAATTTACAGGTAATTTATATATTATGAGCTATAGCTTTGATGTTTCTCAAGATAATGAAAATGATATGGAGAATTTTTTAAAGCAGTATACAAATAATATTGAGCCAACAATGAGTTATAAATCTAAGCTTACCATAATTGATGGGGTTATGAATATGCGTAATATGGTCTTAGTAATTGGTGGAACAATTGCTTTTATTATTGGAGTTATAGGAGTAATAAACTTTATAAATACAATATTAACCAATATATATATGCATCGCAGAGAATTAGCTGTATTGCAGAGTATTGGAATGACTAGAAAGCAAAGTGTTAAAATGTTTTGTTTAGAGGGAAGTTATTATACGATCTTAACTGCAATAACCTCAATAGCATTAAGTATTGTAAGTTCTTTATTTATTGTTAAGCCGCTTTGTAAAAAAATTTGGTTTTTAAGTTTTAAGTTTGACTTTAGAATCATCATAATATTATTATTAATTTTATTTGTTATAAGTCTCCTAATTCCTTATGTTGTTTATAAAATTATTAATAAGCAAAGTGTGACAGAACGGCTAAAGATTAATTAATTTTTTATTGTTGGAGTAATAATAGAAAAACAATATTTATTGACAAAAAAGTATTATAATGTTAAAGTATTTGTAGAATGTGATGTAAAGGTCACACGAAGGGGTACACCACCTTGGGTGTAGTTTTCTTCGTGTGGCCTTTTTTGCGTTGTTCAAAGGAGGAAAGAATATGATTAAAGTTAATGGAGCTGAGGTTTTTGATGCAGTTGGTTTATCATTAGATAAATACCTAGAGAATAGTGGATATATAATATCTAGAGTTGCAGTAGAACTTAATGGAAAAATAGTTTCTAAGTCACTTTACGGACAAACTATGTTGGCAGAAGGCGATAGTTTAGAAGTTGTAAGTTTTGTTGGAGGAGGCTGATAAAAAATGATAGAAAAAATGCAAAAACCAAGTAAAAGAGAATTAGAAGAAGCAATGGATAAGAGGTTTTCGCCTGAAATTTACGCTAAGCTAAAAAAAGCCGAAGTAGCAGTGGCTGGGCTTGGAGGTATAGGCTCTAATGTAGCAGTAAACCTTGCTAGATCAGGGGTTGGCCATATTCATCTTGTGGATTTTGATACTGTAGATTTAACTAATTTAAATAGGCAGGCTTATACAATTAATCATTTAGGACGATTAAAGACAGAAGCTTTGAAGGAAATATTATTAAATATAAATCCGTATTTAAATATTACTACAAAGACCATTAAAGTAACCGAAGAAAATGCTGTAGAAATTTTTAAAGATTATCCAATAGTATGTGAAGCTTTCGATAATCCAGATAATAAAGCAATATTAGTAAATGCTATATTAGAAAAATGTCCAGAAATCAAGGTGGTTTCAGCATCAGGTATGGCTGGTTTTGGTAGTAGTAATGATATAAAAACTAAAAAAGTTATGAAGAACTTTTACCTTTGTGGAGATGGAGTAACAGATGCTTATAAAGGTATTGGTCTAATGGCTGGAAGAGTAAATATTTGTGCTGGGCATGAGGCAAACATGGTTATAAGATTAATTTTAGGAATAGAGGAGATTTAGACAATGAATAATGGGGAAGATAAATTAATTATTGGGGGACATGAATTTAATTCACGTTTTATATTAGGATCAGGAAAGTATAATGTTAATTTAATAAAAGCAGCAGTAGAAAGTGCAGAAGCAGAAATTATAACATTAGCGGTAAGAAGAGCAAATACAAATAAGGAAGATGGAGTTAATATTTTAGATGCAATTCCTAAGGGAATAACATTACTTCCAAATACATCAGGAGCAAGAAATGCAGAAGAGGCAATTAGAATTGCACATCTTGCAAGAGAAATTGGATGTGGAGATTTTGTGAAAATTGAAGTAATTCATGAATCAAAATATCTCTTACCAGATAATTATGAAACAATAAAAGCAACTGAAGCTTTAGCTAAAGAAGGATTTGTGGTTATGCCATATATGTATCCTGACTTAAATGCAGCACGTGATTTAGTTAATGCTGGTGCAGCAGCTGTAATGCCACTTGCATCACCAATTGGCTCAAATAGAGGACTTTGTACAAAGGATTTTATAAAGATATTAATTGATGAAATAGATTTACCTATAATAGTTGATGCAGGTATTGGTTCACCATCAGAAGCTTGCAAGGCCATGGAAATGGGAGCTTCAGCAATAATGGCTAATACAGCAATTGCAACTGCAGGGGATATTACTAAGATGGCAGAAGCCTTTAAATTAGCAATAAATGCAGGAAGACAAGCTTATTTAGCTGGACTTGGTCGTGTATTAGATAAAGGAGCATCAGCTTCATCACCTTTAACAGGATTTTTAAATGATTAAGGAGGTTGTGTAGCACATGAAAGAGAGAGTAAATCATATGGAGTACCTTGAGGGTATGGAGAAAATAGATTCTAAAATAATGAATCAAGTTATTTCTAGAATGAATAATTATGATTACGAAAAGTATACAGCAAAGGATGTTTTAAGAGCTTTAGACAAAGAAGTAAAGGGTCCTGAAGATTTTGCAGCATTACTTTCACCAGCTGCTGAACCTTATTTAGAAATTATGGCGCAGAAGGCTAAGCTGGAGACAAGAAAACATTTTGGGACATCAGTATGCATGTTTACGCCATTATATATTGCAAATTATTGTGAAAATTATTGTATTTATTGCGGCTTTAATTGCCATAATAAAATACGTAGGGCGAGACTTGATAGTGAAAGTATGGAAAAAGAAATGCAGGCAATAGCTAAAACTGGCCTTGAAGAAGTATTAATCCTTACTGGTGAGAGCAGAAAAATGTCTAGCGTTGAATATATAGGAGAAGCCTGTAAAATTGCAAAGAAATACTTTAAAAATATTGGTATTGAGGTATACCCAATGAATTCAGACGAATATGCATATCTACATAAATGTGGAGCAGATTATGTTACTGTATTCCAGGAAACTTATAATTCAGATAAGTATGAAACATTGCATCTAGAAGGACATAAGAGAATATTCCCTTATAGACTAAATGCCCAGGAAAGAGCACTTAAAGGCGGTATGAGAGGTGTTGGATTTGCAGCACTTCTAGGACTAGATGATTTTAGAAAAGATGCATTTGCTACAGGAATGCACGCATATTTGATTCAAAGGCAATATCCTCATGCAGAAATATCATTTTCTTGCCCTAGGTTAAGACCAATTATTAATAATGATAAGATTAACCCTAAGGATGTTCATGAAAAGCAATTACTTCAGGTAATGTGCGCTTATAGATTATTTATGCCATTTGCAGGAATGACTATTTCTACAAGAGAAAGATGTGGTTTTAGAAATAATGTTATAGGACTTGCTGCAACTAAAATTTCTGCGGGAGTGAGTACAGGTATTGGAAGTCATAGTGATAATGTAGAGGAAGAAGGAGACAGCCAATTCGAAATTTGTGACACAAGAAGTGTAGATGAAGTTTATGAGGATATTAAATCTAAAGGACTTCAACCTGTTATGAATGATTATGTCTTTGTATAAAATAATAGCTTTCTCTAATAGAAAGTTATGTAGTAGTTCATTAGTAAATCAGATAGAAAAGATAGCTAAAATCAATAAACCTGATATGTTTGTTTTAAGAGAAAAGGATTTACCAAAAGAAGAGTATGAAGCTTTAGCTAATGAAGTACTTAAAAAATGTAAGCAATATAATATTGAATGTGTTTTGCATACTCATATAGA
>JAQXTC010000098.1 GCA_029219285.1 Clostridiaceae bacterium | reverse complement strand
CTTTTAGATAATACCAATGAAATCATTAGAAAAATAACAAGATATGCACTTCAGATTATTGAAATGGATACCTTTGGTGGAAGCAGAAAAGAAGAATATAAGACTCTTATAAAAATATTTAACAACTGTAAAGATATAGAGGAAGCTCATAAATTATCAGCAGTAGTTTTTGGAGTTATTTCATCTAAACATATTGTTTATTCAAAGGACAGGGAAACGGAAAGTATAAATAGCAGCATTTTTGAGGAAAACCCTGACATTGTAACTGTTAAGCCAAGTAATAGGTATAGAGAAAAAACAGCAAGCAGGGTGGCAGCCAGAGATAAATCAAACGAAAAGAAAGAAAAGGCATTAAAACTACTTGAAAAAAGAAGAAAAGATAAGAAAATAATTGAAAGCAGAATAAAAAATAATAGGTTATGTTTTAAAGATTTAGATGGGATCAACCGTGAAGAAAGAGCTGTGTTTTTAAGATGGCTCTCATTAGGGTTAAACAAGAAAAATAGAGTATGGGTAAAAAATGAATATGGCCGATCATATAAGGTGGTAAAAAATGATGAAGAAGAAATGATTCATATAAAGTGTCAAGATGGTGACTTTTATATGCCATCATATGAACTTATATTCAAGGAGGACTAAAATAATGCAATTTACATCATTACTTGAAAATTACATTATATTGAAAAGCAATAATCGAGAACTTTATTATGATATAGTGGATAATGTTGAGTATTATAGAGAATTTATAAATGATATCCTTTCTTATAATCTTATAATAAAAGATGATTTTATAAAGCTTGAAAAAATTCCTACAAATCCTGAACCATGGATGGGAATAAGGAATTTCACAGATAAGAAAGAATACATATTTTTTTTACTTATACTTGCTTATCTTGAAGATAAGAATAAAGAAGAACAGTTTATTTTATCTAATATAACTGAATATATTGAGCATAATTATCCTGAAGAGAAAATAGAATGGACTGTATTTAGGAATAGAAAGAGCCTTATTACAGTGTTAAAGTATTGTCTAGAACTTGGATTAATTAAGAGAAATGATGGAGATGAAGAAGATTTCAGTAAGAGCGAGAATAGTGAAGTGTTATATGAAAGTACAGGAGTGTCTAAATATATTGTACGAAGATTTAATAGGGATATACATGAATATGAAAACTATATCAGCTTACTTCAAGATGCATGGGAAGGTCTTGGAACCGATAAAGGAACTATAAGAAAAAATAGAGTGTTTCGTGAATTACTTCTATGTCCTATAGTGTATAATGATGAAAATAAAAGTGATTATGAGTATATAAAGAATTATAGAAGCTATATTAAAAATGTATTCGAAAAATACCTTGGCTGGGATATTCATATACATAAAAATGGCACTTTAGCAGTTCTAAACAATGGATATGAAATTAAAGATACCTTTCCAAATCAAAAAGGTGAAAGTTCAGCTGTATTATTTATAAATAGAAAAATAAAATCCATGATTGAAAGTAAAGAACTTGAAGTAAGTCAAAATGATTCTGTAATAATTTCCCAAGAAAAGTTTGAGAGAATTATTTTGAAAGTTAGAGAGGTAGAGGGCCATGGATTTACAAAAACATTAAGAGAAGCAAGTGATGATAAGTATATTAGTTCTATAAAGGAGTTTATGAAAGAATATTATATGATACGTATTCAAGAAGGATATGTTGAACTTATGCCTGTAATAGGAAAAGTAATAGGAAAATATCCTGATGATTATAAGGGAGTGGAAAAATAAATGGAAAGATGGACGGCAAACAAACTTGGTTTGTTTAATTTTTGGTATTATGATAATGAAGAATTTAAGCTATCTAATGGCAAGATTATATTTAGAGGTACAAATGGAAGTGGTAAATCTGTTACTACTCAGAGTTTTATTCCACTTCTTTTAGATGGTGATAAAAGGCCATCAAGAATAGATCCATTTGGTTCAAGTGCTAGAAAAATTGAAAATTATATTCTTGTAAATGAAAATGATGATGATAGAATATCATATCTTTATATGGAATTTGTAAAACCAGAATCTAATAATTATATAACTATTGGTATGGGGCTTAGAGGAAGAAAAGGGAAGCAGCTGGAATCATGGTACTTTATATTAAAAGATGGAAGACGTGTGAATTATGAGTTTAAGTTATATAAGTATTCAGGAGAGAAGTATCCCCTTACAGCGAAGCAACTTGAAAATGAACTTGGTGAAGGCAATGTATTTACAAAAAGTCAGAAGGAATATATGGAAAAGGTAAATGAGCATCTTTTTGGATATTCTGATATTGATAGCTATAAGGATCTTTTAAATCTTCTTATTCAGCTCAGAAGTCCAAAACTTTCTAAAGATTTTAAACCTACTGTCATTTATGATATTTTAAAACAATCATTGAATACACTCTCAGATGATGACTTAAGACCTATGGCTGAAGCTATGAATAATATGGATAGTCTTAATTTAAGATTAGAAGAATTAAAAAAAAGTATTGATGCAGTAAATAGAATAAAGAAAATATTTGATATTTACAATATGAATATTCTATACCAAAAGGCAGAAAGATATAA
>JAQXTC010000097.1 GCA_029219285.1 Clostridiaceae bacterium | reverse complement strand
GAAGGTGTCCTTGAAGATGTTGAAAAGGAAATGATACACAATGTTTTTGATTTTGCAGATATGCAGGTTAAAAATGTTATGGTTCAAAGAGTAGATGTTATTGCATTAGATAGTGAAAGTTCTTATGATGAAGTGTTTGATGTAATAAAACAGGAGCAATTTTCAAGAATACCTGTATATAATGAAACTATTGATGATATAATCGGTATTTTAAATGTGAAGGATTTAATTATTACTGATAATAATAACGAAGATTTTAAGGTATCAGATTATATTAGAGAACCTTTTTATACTTTTGAATTCAAAAAGATAAAAGAAGTATTTAATGAAATGAAAAAAACCAGAAATCCATTGGCTATCGTTCTTGATGAATATGGTGGAACTGTAGGGATTATAACAATGGAAGACATAATAGAAGAAATCTTTGGAGAGATTGAAGATGAATATGATGAAGTTACTAATACTATAGAAATTATTAATGATGATGAATATGTTGTTGACGGTAGTGCTAAACTTCAAGATATAAGTGAAATAATAGGAGTTAATATGGAGTCAGATGATTTAGATTCTGTTGGTGGATTAATAATTGAGGAACTTGGAAGAATTCCTGATGATAAAGAAGAAATATTAATTAATAATATAAGATTTGTTATTGAAGAATTAGATAAAAACAGAATTAAAAAAGTTAGAATTTATACTTAACTTTGTTATTAAAAAAGCAGCACTTTGTTAGGCTGTTTTTTTAACGTCTTTTTTATTTTAGGGAGAAAAAAATGAATTTTATGGACGATGCATTAAAAGAAGCAGAGAAGGCTTTGCGAGAAGAAGAAATTCCTGTAGGAGCAGTAATTGTTAAAGATGGAGTAATTATTGGTCATGGATATAATAAAAAAGAAGGTAAAAAGGATCCAACAATACATGCAGAGATTTTAGCAATAAAGGAAGCATGCAAAACATTAGGTGACTGGAGACTTAGTGAGTGTGAGATGTATGTTACATTAGAACCGTGTCCAATGTGTACGGGAGCTATCTTGCAAAGTAGAATAAAAGAACTTCATATAGGGACTTTTAATAAGGATATGGGGGCTTGTGGTACAGTAGTTAATTTGCCAGGCTGTGCAAAGTTGAATAACTTTTTGAGAGTTATTTGGGAATATGATACTAGGTGTAGTGAGATTTTAAAATTATTTTTTAGAAAGAAGCGTAAAAGTCAAGAAGATTTTGACATGTAAATATGCAAAGAATTATAATTGTTTAAGAAGATTAGTGGGAAAATATAGAATTGATTTAGAAAATTATTAGGAGAAATGGCTGAGTGGCTTAAAGCGGTAGTCTCGAAAACTATTGTATCTTGTTTTTAGGTACCAGGGGTTCAAATCCCCTTTTCTCCGCCAAAAAATATGACAGGAGAGAAAAAGATGAATAATCCAGTAGCTTTTAATTTATTTGGAGTAGAAATAAGATGGTATGGAATATTAATATGTTGTGGTGTGATAGCAGCATTGATTTTAGCAAATTACAATTGTAGAAAGAAAGGATTAGATTTTGACTTATTAACAGATGTATTTTTATGGTCATTTCCCTTTGCTATAGTTGGAGCAAGATTATATTATGTTGTGTTTGAATTTGCTCAATATAAAGATAACTTAATTGATATTTTTAATTTAAGGCTTGGTGGTCTTGCCATTCATGGTGGATTGATTGGAACATTAATAGTAGTATTAATATTTTCAAAAGTGAAAAAAGTTAATTTATGGCCTTACGCTGATTTAGTAGCACCTTCATTAATATTGGCTCAGGCCATAGGAAGATGGGGTAATTTCATGAATGGAGAAGCTCATGGAGGCCCTGTATCATATGAATTTATAAGTCATTTTCCCAAGTTTATACAAGATGGAATGTATATAAGAGGGGTATATTTTCACCCAACTTTTTTATATGAATCAATTTGGAATATAATTGTATGTTGTATTTTGATGGTTATTTTATACAAGAAAAAAGAAGGTGAAAATGGGGTGGTGATATTTAGTTATTTAGCCTTGTATTCAGTAGGAAGATTGTTTATAGAAGGTTTAAGAACAGATAGTTTGATGTTTTTTAATCTTAGAATAGCACAAATTGTAAGTATAGTTGGAATAGCAATTGGGATACTTGGCATTATTATAATAAAAAGAAAAAAACAAATATAGGAACAATTTAAAAGAGAAACAAAGGTAGTTTGATGAAGTGAATTTAAAAAAAGCATATCAAATTACATATTGTTACTCTTTTTTTAAAAAGCTAAATCAGCAAATTTGTATATAAAAAAACAATTTGTTACAATAATATTTGATAATCTACAATAAATATTATAAAATGTAATTGGTGGGATTTTTAGGGAGTAGACATGAACAAAAAGAAAATACTTAGAATATTAATGCCATTAATGGTTGCTTCGATAATATTTACTGGGTGTTCTAATAAAGAAGAGTCAAGTGATAATGATATTTCAGCAACTACAGAAGCAAAACAAGAAACAAATAATGATTCAAACAAAGAAGAAAATAAATCTAGTGACGAGAAAGTAGAATCAGGCAAGTATGGACAACAAGGTCTAAGCCTTATTGAAAAGCAATACTCAGGAGATCCTATTTTAGATTTTAGAAAAAGTTCAGCAGAAAAATACTATTCTAAAATTGATTCTATGATTTCTTTAATGGACAAAGATATAACTGGAATAATAAATGATCAAAAGATAGTTGCTTATAAAGATTGTGGGAACTCAATATCTCTTCAAGGTGTAAAAGATTATAAAGGAATGAATAAAGATAATAATTTACAAGGAATATTATCAGAATTAAGATTTGAAGATGATGATAAATATAAAGATGTACTTGAGAGTATTGGATTGCAATTTAATGTAGGACAAGATGATTCAATTAATATTGATGATAATACTAAAAAGATATTAGGATATATAACTGATGAGGTATCAACAGATGAAATAGTATCTAAATTACAACAGGCAGTATCTGAATTGGCTTCATCAAAAAATTCATCAATAAAATCTATAGAAATAGTTAATAAGAAAAATAATAAACTTTATATAACAGGAAATAAGAGTGAAAAGAAGGGTAGAATGATAGTTTTAAGACTAGAAAAAACTACTGAATATCCACAATAAAGATAAAGGGGCTTTAATGCTCCTTTATTTTTATTTAAGCACAGTATAGAAAATATAAATTGTACTTAAGATATAAAAGAAATGTTTCTATTGAACTAGATTTATATTTATGCTAGAATGATTAAGTATCAATAATATATATGTTTGTAATTAGAGCATGGAGAGATGTCCGAGTGGTCGAAGGAGCACGCCTGGAACGCGTGTATAGGGGCAACTCTATCGTGGGTTCAAATCCCACTCTCTCCGCCATGCCGTGCTAGATGGGGAGTTAGCGGTGCCTTGTAACCTGCAATCCGCTATAGCAGGATTGAATTCCTCAGAGAGGCTCTAATAAATGTGGTCTGCCCTATGCAAGTGGTGTTGATAGTTGGGTCCCATGCAACGGAACCCATGAACCTCGTCAGGTCCGGAAGGAAGCAGCGATAAGTGGTCACTTTCGTGTGACATGGATCAATCTGGCTTGAGCTAACTACATAGGTAACGCACAGGAGTTATAGTCGAACTGAGGTGCACGGTTTTATATATTTACTTAGTAAACCTTTCTTTATTAAGGAAGGCTTTTTTTATGAAAATATGGATACAATAAATTAGGTTACTCTTCAATAGGATTAACAATATAGGACACAATAGGATAAGAAAGAGAGGGCATTAAGCTGAAAAGCTTAATACCCTCTTTTTCTTATTAAATTAATAAATTCAAATGATGTATTATCTTCAGGATTTATCTTTTCTCCAGATGAATAAATTTTAGTCCATTCATCATAATTTATTTCAGGAAAATAAGTATCTCCTTTATATGAATTATTTATTTTTGTTAGATAAAGCTTAGAGCTATAAGGGAAAAGTAAATTATAAATTTCTCCACCGCCAATAATAAAAGCTTCTTCTTCGCAATCTTTATATTGTTTTAAAACATCATCTAGATTATGAACTATAGTGACTTGTTCTGAATCTACAGTAAAATTTTTGTCTCTAGTTATGATTACATGATGTCTTTTAGGTAAAACTTTAGGAAGAGATTGAAAAGTTTTTCGCCCCATGATTATTGTTTTACCTGAAGTTATTTCTCTAAATCTCTTAAGATCTTCAGGAATATGCCAAGGCATATCACTATCAGAACCTATAACATTATCTTTGGCTACAGCAACAATAGTTGATAGCATTATACAGTTACCTCCATTTTTATAGCTTCATGATGTTTGTAATCAATAAGTTTGAAGTCATCAGCAGTAAAAGCATAAAAGTCTTTAATATCTGGATTTATCCACAACTTTGGTGCTTCATAAGCGTCATTAGCTCTTGTTAATTGTAACTTTAATCCTTCAACTTGATTTTCATAAACATGAGCATTATTTATAACATGAGTAAGTAAGCCTGGTTTTAGGCCAGAAACTTGAGCTAACATGTGAGTTAATACAGCAAATTGACACGTATTAAAAGGGACTCCTAATCCCATATCTCCACTACGTTGTACAAGCATACAATTTAATTTGCCGTCAGTAACATCCCACATAGTTAAGAAACAGCAAGGAGCTAAGTTCATTTCAGGAAGATCATTCCAGTTCCAAAGGTTGAGCATCATTCTTCTATCTTGAGGATTATTTTTTAGTGCTTCAATAAGATTATCAATTTGATGGAATTTTTTAATTTGGTATCCGTAAGCTTTTCCGATTGTTCCATCGTCACCTTCCCATTCATTCCAAACTTTAACATTCATCTTTCTAAGTTCTTCTACTATATTAGATTGCTTTTGATAAATCCAAAGCATTTCTTTTACAGATGTTTTAAAAGCAACAAACTTAGTAGTTAAGATAGGAAATTCTTTTTCTAAGTTAAATTGCATGAACTGATGGGGTAACTTATATGTAGCTACGGCAGTTCTATTTTTATCATAGTAACCATTTTCTAAAATATTTTGAACTATATTAAGATATTGTTTATCATAAAGGCTCATTACGTTTCCTCCTGAGTTAAAAAGTATAGTATTAATTATAATATATCTTTTCTATTAAATAAATGATAAGTGGTGTATAATAGTATTAATCAATGATAGTGAGGTGAGAACCTTTGGCTTATACAGCTTTATATAGAGAATGGAGACCGAAAAATTTTGAAGATGTAGTCGGTCAGGAACATATTACAACTACATTAAAAAATCAAATATTGAATGATAGAATAGCACATGCTTACCTTTTTTGTGGAACTAGAGGAACTGGTAAAACTTCAACAGCTAAGGTATTTGCAAAGGCGTTAAATTGTTTAAGTCCACATGATGGAGAACCTTGTAATGAATGTGAAATGTGTAAAAAGATAAATGAAGGATTAGCTATAGATGTTACTGAATTAGATGCAGCATCTAATAATGGTATAGATAAAATAAGAGATATTATAGATGATGCTAAATATCCACCACAGGAAGCAAGGTTTAAAGTTTATATCATGGATGAGGTTCACATGTTGTCTATGGGGGCAGTTAATGCATTCTTAAAAACTTTAGAAGAACCACCAGCTAATGTTATTTTTATATTAGCAACAACAGATCCTCAAAAGCTTCCAATTACAATACTTTCAAGATGTCAAAGGTTTGATTTTAAGAGAATAAGCAATGAAAATATATGTGCAAGACTTAGAAAAATAACTTCGGCAGAAGGGGTTCTTTGTGATGACAAGAGTCTTCAATTGATAGCAAGAGTTTCAGATGGTGCTATGAGAGATTCTCTTAGTATATTAGACCAAGCTATTTCTATGGGAGATGGTAAAGTTGATTATAGCAGTCTTATATCAATGCTTGGATTAGTTACTAATGAATATTTATTTAGTCTTACTTCATCTATAATAGAAAGAAATATTGAGCAAGCTATGGTAACAATTGAAGAAGTGGTTTTTGCTGGTAAAGATATTGGACTATTTATAAAAGATTTAGTAGCACACTTTAGAAATCTTTTAATGATTAAAGTTACAAACAATCCAGAAGAAGTGTTGGATATGTCTGAAGAGAATATTGCGCTTATTAAAGAGCAAGGTTCTAGAATAAGAGTTGAAGAAATAATGAGAGATATAAGAATACTTCAAGAAGCAGAGGGAAATGCTAAAATTAGCAAACAAGCACGATTATATTTAGAATTAGCAGTTATCAAAATGTGTAAGATAGAGTATGATACTTCAAATGAGGTTATGTTAGCTAGATTAAATAAATTAGAAGAAGCTCTTAAAAGTGGTAAAGTTAAAGTAGTTGCACAAAGTGGAGAAGCAGTTCGAAGTGTAGCAAACACTACTAAAGCAAGTGTGGCACAAGCTCAACATAAACAACATATAGAAAGTAGTCCGGCACATGATGTTCAAGGCGATAGTAATTCAAAGTCTACTATTGGTGATGTTCAAAGAGCTTGGCAAGATATTCTTGAAGCATTTAAAGCTAGAAGAGCAATGATTATATATGCTTCAATGGTTACCGGAAAACCTGTAGATTGTAGGAATGGAATATTAACAATACAGTATGATGATCAGTATGCATTTAGTAAGCAAAGGCTTGAAAAAGCAGATAACTATAAGATTGTGAATGATGTAGTGTCAGAAGTTATGAAAGAAAACATAAAAGTGAAATTTATTGTTGATTCCCAAAATACTACCGAAAGAAACCCAGAAGATATATTAATAGATACATTTGGTGAATCTGTAGTTGAATTTATTGATGAATAAGTTTTTAATAGAATTGTTTAAAAAAATACTATATAATAGAAAAATAGATTGATTTTTAAGGAGGAACTAATTATGGCAAGAGGTGGATTTCCAGGAGGCTTCGGCGGAGGAAATATGAATAATTTAATGAAGCAAGCTCAAATGCTTCAAAAGAAAATGCAAGATGCACAAAAAGAAATTGAAGAATCAGAATTTGAAGCATCAGCAGGTGGCGGAGCTGTAACAGTTCGTGTAACT
>JAQXTC010000096.1 GCA_029219285.1 Clostridiaceae bacterium | reverse complement strand
TACCAACACTTGTAGAATACGGATTAGATGAATTCTCAATGAGTGCTACTTCAATTCTTACAGCTAAGAAGATAATATTAGAACAAGAATAGAACATAGTTAAATAGTATTTACTTAACATATAAATCTGTCCAATGATTTTCGTTGGACAGCTTTATTATTTTTAGCAAATATAATTAGATTACAACAGTGAGAAAACTTTCAGTAAGTGTAAGTGGTATATATTACCTTTAGTGGGTATAATCAAGTTAATAAAGCTAATAAATAAGGGGGGAATAAATCATGGAAAAAGTATTAGAAGTGAAGGGATTAAAAAAAATATACGGTAAGAAAGATTCTCTTACAAAGGCATTAGATAACTTGGATTTTAAGGTTATGAAAGGTGAGTTTATAGGAATTATGGGGAGTAGTGGATCAGGAAAAACTACTTTATTAAACTGTATTGCAACCACTATTAGACCTACAGAAGGAAATATATATTTAAAAGAAGAAGATATTCTGAAATTTAAAGGCCAAAAGTTAGCAGATTATAGAGGGAAAAGTATAGGTTATTTGTTTCAAAACTTTGAACTTTTGGATAACTTAACTGCCAGGGAGAATATAATGCTACCACTAACTATTCATGATGAATTCACTTCA
The DNA here is from genome assembly GCA_029219285.1 of Clostridiaceae bacterium. Classification (GTDB taxonomy): domain Bacteria; phylum Bacillota; class Clostridia; order Clostridiales; family Clostridiaceae; genus Clostridium. The sequence goes on along the minus strand of JAQXTC010000096.1, from coordinate 1,776 downwards.
AAAAGTAAAAAAGATGTAGAGGAAATAGCCTGTTATATGCAGATTAATGATGTGTTAGACAAATTTCCTAATGAAATGTCAGGAGGACAAAAGCAAAGGGTAGCAGCCGCAAGAGCACTAATATTACAGCCAGAAATGATTCTTGCAGATGAACCTACAGGAGCCTTAGATTCTAAAAATGCAAAAAGTCTAATGGATAAATTAACAAGTTTAAATAAAGAGAAAGAGACAACTATTTTAATGGTTACTCATGATGCTAATGTAGCTAGTTACTGTAATCGTATTTTATTTATGCAGGATGGGAAATTATTTCACGAATTAAGAAGAAAATACCCTAATGAATCTAGGCAAGACTTCTATGAAAGAGTTTTATCGGTTATTTCTCAATTAGGAGGGGGTAGTGCTAATGTCCTTTAAGTCTATTAGTAAAACAAGAAAACAAGATAATAATGAAAACGGAATGTTATTTGCATCTTTAATTATAGTTATAGTAGCATTTTATATAATTTTATCACTTAAAAATCAAGATGTAATTATTTTTCTTACCCAATTAGAAAGCGATGCAGTCAAAAAACTACTTATATTAGTTCCTATATTATATGTATTTTCATTAGTTATTTTATTCTTTCTAATATATTTTGCTGGAAAATATGAATTAGAGAAAAAGAGTCATAATCTAGGGATATACTTAATGTTAGGAATGAAGAAAAGCAAGTTGTTTTTTAAACTTATATCAGAGGAAATCTTAAATAGTATGATTTCTCTTTTAATTGGAATACCTATTGCCATATTTTTATCAGAAGTCATAAGTTTAATTACCGATAAAGTAGTTGGTATGGAAATAATACAACATAAATTTTCTGTTTCTTTTGATGCAATATTTTTTACAATAGTTGGTTATTTAGCGATAAGAATTTTTGCTTTATTGATTTTAAGTGGAAGCTTTTTAAGAAAAGAGATAAATGATTTACTTTCAGATTCTCAAGAAGAAAAACAAAAAAGAAGCAAAATAATAACTATGATATTTGAATTTGCATTAGCAGTTGTCTTATTAATAAAAGCTTATATTATGGCAATAGGTGGCGTGGCGTGGTTAAATCCTAAAAATATGGCATTAACTCTGATATTAGGTTTATTAGGAACATTTATATTATTTAAGAGTATAGGGTTATTGCTTCAAGTAATTATCTCAAAAGGAAAGAAGAAAAACTTAACTATATTTACATTTAGGCAATTACAAGAATTCATATTTTTAAAACCATATTCTCTTGCAATATCCTCTATTTTGTTATTAATGGCGTTATGTTGCTTTGGATATGGAATATCAGTAGAAATAGGAACCAATAAAGAAAACAATGTAATTCATTATACGTTTACAGGAGATGAGAATTTAGTTAAAACCAATTTAAAAAAAGCAAATGTAGAAAAATATATTGATCAATTGTTTCTAATGAAAATAAATATGTTATATTCAGAAAAAGGACAAATAGTTTCTTACAATAACTTGGTTGATGTAGTAAAGAAACAAGGTGGTAGTGGGAATGAATCTTTGATAAATGATCTTCAAAGATTGGAGAGTACATATTTAATTTCAGCTTCTAGCTTTAATAAATTATTAGATTTATCTAAAAAAGAAGAACTTAATTTAGGTGACAATCAAATAGCTTTGTATAATAACATTAAACTTAATGATTCTAATACAACACCTATATTAGAAAAAGCACTGAAAGAGAAGCCATGCTTGGAGATTAATAACAAAAAATATGAAATGATAGA
>JAQXTC010000095.1 GCA_029219285.1 Clostridiaceae bacterium | reverse complement strand
CCATATAACGAGCCTGAAAGCTAGAAATAATCTAGCTTTCAGTTTCAAAAAATTTTATAAATTCCTATACAATAAAAAAAACTCAACCATAGTGGTTGAGCCATTATTTAATGATAAGTGGTAGCCGGTAGGGGAATCGAACCCCTGATTTCAGCGTGAGAGGCTGACGTCTTGACCTCTTGACCAACCGGCCAGAACAGTAATTAGTATATCATATGTATAACTTGTATCAAAATTCCATTTTAGATTTTCTCACCTTAAATATGTATATTTTTAATAATTATTCCAATATAACTCTATTATTCTCCATATTACATAAAAATATTAAAATAAAGATATTACTAAGAAACCCCTTAGCAATATCTTTATTCACATAAACCTTATTTATTTACAACAGTTATATCATTGTCCTTACTCTGCTTATCCCACCAATAATCTTCACTAGATTTTTGATTTACCAATCGGATATAAACCTCAGGATGATCTTTATCAATTGTTATGCCACTAGATGGATCAGCTTCGTTAAATTCTTTATAATCCTTAAAATTACGATTATCATAACTAATTTGGATATCAGATAATTTATAATATGCTGGTAAAAACTCAAACACATTATAATGTCCAATAGTTACATATCCATAAGCATTATCTCCTAAAGAATTTTTCACATATGTCATTGTATCTTTCATATAGAATTCCATGACTTTAGTTTCATCAGGTGATATTTCTATATTATACTGTTCATTGTCCTTTACACTTTGTAATGTGACAGAAAAACTATCACCTTCTGATTTTGCTGAGCTATCATTAGTTAGTTGCTTCTCTACAACTACCTTACCCTTTAAAGGATACAAATTGACCATAGGATCTCCAAAATTACCAGTTTGATTATCACCCTTGTAATCCTTATAAGTTATAGTAGCTCCATTATTAGTTTTTACATCTTTATTACTATAATAAGGATCATTTTTATTAATTAAAAATGAAAAACTAAACCCTTTATTTGTAATAGTGTCTATTTTAAATTCAATTTTCCGATCATCAATGCGATTATATTTTATTTTATCTCTATACTTAGCATCAACCTCAATAACAATATCTTTAGGTAAGATAAACTCTTCTGCGATATTATCAGTCAAAACTACATCCTTAGCTATTACTGTAAAGGTCTTATCCATAATAGATTCGGCAATTTTCACAAAAACATCATCTAACTTAGAAGAATCATTAAGTAATTTATATCCTGCATTCTGAATGCCACTTAATAGCTTTAATGCTAATTCATTCTCATTTTTACTAAGTCCTTGAATTAATCCAACACTATAAAAGTCAGTATTCTCTCGATCTTTCATCATAACATTATACTCATTTATAGCATCATCAACTACAGCATTCATATACCTTAAATTATCATAATCCCCTCCGTAACGACTTACATCAACATCTTGTGATATATTTGCTAGTCCATCTGTAAAAAATAAAACATGTTTTTTTACTTCTGATCTCGCCTTTTCAAGCATTTTTCCAACTAAATTTATGCCCGCTCTTGTATCAGTTCCTTCAACTGAACTCAAAGTATTTACTGCTAATTGAGCATTTGTTACATTAGTAAAACCACATACTTCACTAGCATCACCTTTATCTCCTTCATATATACCATGAGCATTCCTATCCCAATGCCAAACAACGCCATTGGCATCTCTTTTTATTAATTCTTCCTTATCATAATACTCATCTTCTTTGTATTTCCAATACTCAATGCCTGAATCATCTTTTCTATAAGCATAAGAAGAAGTATACCAAAAATGATTTTCTCTCATATAATAAAATCCATCAGCTTCATTAAAGGTCCATGTATTATCTGGCACTTTACTTATTACATTATTTATCCATTTATTTTCTGAACTTAAAGGTTTAACCCATTCAGGTACTCCTCTTGAAAATTCTCCAACTGCAATTCTTATATCATCTGTACTATCTACATTTGTTTTTTTGCTCCTAATAAGATCACAAAATTTACCTACTGCCTCTTTAACTAAATCAAGCCTAGTTTTATTCTTCCCTGTAGATGGATCCTTACCAACACTTTCATCCATACTTCCTGATACATCAATCATTAAAATAATATCAGCCTTATCACCCTTTTTTACAACTTCATCTCCATTTACATCAAAACTTATTCTATATTTTCCCTCTCCTTCATCTATGGCAGATTTAGTTAGCTCAAGTTTTCCGCAATCTCCTCCACATTCAGTTGTTACACTTGATGTATCTTTGTCCTGATCACCACTTGCATAAGTAGTCGAAGAACAACATAATGTTAAAGAAAATATTATAAATGCAATAAGGAGTTTCTCTAAGATATTTTTACTTTTTATATTTATATTTATCTTCATCTTCCTTCTCCCCCTTATTCCTCTTTATAATCAAAAACACTGTTCCAGCTATAATAACCAGAAAAGCCACTGCACAGGCAATAATATAAGGCATTATTGCCTTTTCACCTGATCTTACTACACCTTTACCATCATCAAAATATCCACCATAGGAAGACCTTGCACCAGAAAAACCTGAAGGTGACCATGTTCCGGGATCTGTAATATTAATTATATTATTAATTACCGGGTTGTAATTATTACCACCTGATGAATCTGATTTAGGTTCTGAATTTGATGGATTATCACCATTGCCAACTCTTTCTGCATAAAAGACCCACTCAACCAATAAAGCTTTATTCATATAATTATAGTCCATTTCAGGTTCAAAAGTTGCTTCGGCAACTAATTGTTTCATATCTCCAGGTTCAAATTCCCCTAAATCTATCTCTGCACTTATAGTATCATGATGTTCATCAAAAAGTGTATTGTTATATAATACTTTATCTTCCCCTTCATAATATATCTTAACCCTTATCATATTCATTAAATCGAAATTATTTTCAAAGTCATAATTCCTCTCTTGAGGATTTTCAACTCTAAGACCTGTTAATGTTATCCTATATGGATATTTATAGTCATTTCTTATTAATAATTTTGATCTAACGCTATCACCAGGTAACATATTTTCAGCTCTAAGAAAGGGAGCATCTCCCAATGTATCGACAAGCCCAGCTGCACTACCTCTTAAAATGATATTATCAGCAGATGACCATTTTTGTTCACTGGAATCGCTCCCTTGTACCTCTTCAGCAGATACATTATAA
>JAQXTC010000094.1 GCA_029219285.1 Clostridiaceae bacterium | reverse complement strand
ATTAGCTTTTGATAAATTATCGATGTCTTATAGAGGTAAAGAAATTCTTCACGATTTTAATATAAAAATTCATGAAGGAGAAAAAATAGCCTTAGTTGGTCCAAGTGGTTCAGGTAAATCAACTATAATTAAAAGTGTAATGTCATTTGTAGATTATCAAGGGGATATTAAGTTATACGGCAAATCTTTCAAAGAATATGATTTACAATATTTAAGAAGTTTGATTGCTTATGTACCTCAAGAAAGTACATTATTTAACTGTTCAATATATGAAAATATTTTATATGGTAATTTAAAAGCAACTAAAGAAGAGGTAATAAAAGCAGCAAAACTTGCTTTTGCTCATGAGTTTATTATGGATTTACCTGATCAGTATGATACCAACATTGGAGAAAATGGTTGTCATTTATCAGGAGGTCAGCGTCAAAGAATATGTATAGCAAGAGCCTTTTTAAAAAATGCACCTATTTTACTTTTAGATGAGGCAACATCAGCCTTAGATTCTTATTCAGAAACAAAAATTCAAGAGGCTATAAATAATTTTATGAAGGGTAGAACCATAATTATGGTAGCTCATAGATTATCAACAGTAATTAATGCAGATAAGATTTATGTAATGAATGAAGGTAATATTGTTGAAGAAGGAGATCATGAAGAACTGATTGCTAAAGATGGGATATATAAAAACATGTATCAATTACAAAATGCAGATATTCAAGAAGAAAAAAATATTATGTATAATAAACTTTAAAATGCATACAATAATATCGAAAGAGGTGGTTCTCATGGAAAATGGTTTTGAAATTAAAAAGTTAGGTTTAGACCGAAAATGATTTGAAAAATCCCATAAGTAAACATATCTTTCGAAAGGTAAAGTCAAGATTAGAAATAATCTTGACTTTATTTTTATACAACATTATTTTTAGCAATTATTTCTTTCTTGTTTTTTCCTTTCAGCTTCTTCCATAGCTTTTAAAAAGTTAATTTGAGTTTCATTTTTTCCTTGATACTTTAAATTGTCCATAGAATTTTGGTTATTGTAGTTATTTTGATTGTTATAATTAGTTTGGTTATTATAGTTGTTTTGATTGTTGTAATTACCTTGATTATTATAGTTATTTTGGCTATTAGAATTATTTAATATAATTTCACGTTGAATATTATTAAATTCTGTTGCACTCAATTCTATATATGCACCACAATTTGGGCAAACGATACAATACTTTTTACTATAAGGTATTATTGGTATAAAAAATAATGTGAACCATGTTCTCATAATGCAAAGTTGCCATGTAGAAACAGAATTACAGTATGTACATTGCCTTGCCATAACAGGCCCTATAAATTTCTTGGTTACTTTTCCCCATCCCCAGATTATCATAATATTTTCTCCTTTCGTTATTAAAAAATAATTATAATGACAGGCTATATTATACTACATATTTATCTAACATATAAGAAAAATGGTAAAAAAGGGACTAAGGTCACAATTACATTTATATACAAATATTGTATAATGTTTGTAGTGGTTGGGAAATGATAAAAAATGGGAGGGAGGAGAAAAAATGGCTGAAAATATTATTGCTATAGACCAAAGTCAATTTGATAGTGCAATAAGTAATTTAGATACAATTTATAAAGACATGGTTAGCAATCAAAGTATTATGAGAGCAGTAACTAATGATTTGTTTGATGGATGGAATGGTAATGGAGCAAAAGCAGCTAAGACTATGATGGAAAAGATTGATAAAAATTTAAATACGAATATCGAAAATTTCTTGTCATTAAAGAATACATTGAGTTCTACAAAAGAAGATTTTAATTCTTGTGATTATGATTTAAAAAATCAAATAAGTCAGAAAATGAATAAGGATTTAGTTAAGTAGGAGGTGTTAGTCTATGGGGTGTAGATGTTCAGAAATATCAAATTTAAAATATGATATATCAAAATTAAAAAAAGCTTTAGGTTATGTTGGACAAGCAGAAGATAAAAAATCTGATGTAGTATCAGAATTAAAAAATGCCAGCAATACATTTGAAGGGGGTATAACACTTTCATCAAATACTGCTACAGTAAAAGAATCAATAAAATCAGTTTACAAAACAGCATCTTCCTCAGTAGATTCAGCTAAAAGTACTATATCAAACGCTATTTCAAAAGCAGAAGAACACTTGAATTCACTAGAGAGTGAGGATACTTCCTATCATGAAGAAGAAAGTAAAAGAAGAGAACATAATAAAAAGTAAGGTTAGGAGGGATATAATTGGATTTTCAAATGGATTATGAAAAAGTGGATTACATTATAAAACAGTATAATACATTAAAAGAGGGTTTCTCAAGTGATTTAACAGATGTAGTTAATACTATTGCATCATTGACAGATGATAGTTGGAAGGGAATTTCAAAGGATGAGTATGCACGAAAAATAGGTACTTGGACTAAGGAATTCATGAGTTTTATAAAATTATATGAGAGTTTTATTAATAATTTATCTAATAATCTTCCTACCTTAGAAAATTTAAATAAAGAAGGAGCAAATTTAGAAATAAAGTAGGAGGCGTGATAAGATGGGACAATTAGCATTAGATTATAATGAATGTGAGAGAGTAAAACAGTTTATAAATAATGCCATAAACCATGCTGATTCAGAAAAATCATATTTGAATGATGCCTTAAATGAATCTTTCGGTTGTTATGCATCACCTGAAGATGAAATAAGAACAGCAATTTCAGATATAGAAACTGCTGTTAGTAAACTTCAAGATTTTCTGAAAAAATTTGATACTTTCATCAATAATGTAAAGGAATATGATAAGAATTTAGCTAATGGATTTAAAAATGCTGAGTGCATAAATAAAATTACTAATCCAACAACATCTCTTGAATTTGGTAATATTTTAGGCATTGCCCAAACAACTAATACTAATATTTCAGATGGTAGTGGTTTTGCAGAAAGTGTAGTAGAAATTGCTAATATAATAAAAGGCGGATGTTACATACAAGATTTAGGTAATGGAAAATGGAGAGTAGTGGGAAGCCAGGAAGCTAGAGCTGCTGCTGGTTTAGAAGTAGCAGGTTCAACTTATAGAATAGGTTCGCAATCATTCAATAATGCAGGACTTAATAAATATTTACCAATAGGTTCAGTTGTATTATTAAAAAATGCAACCAAAAAAATAATGATATATGGAAGAAAACAAATTCATGCAGCTTCAGGAAAGTCTTATGATTATGTAGCATGTTTATATCCAGAAGGGAACATAAGTGATGAGTACACTTATTTGTTCAATCACGAAGACATTCAAAAAGTATTTTTTACTGGATTTGTAGACGAAACCGAAACTTATTATAATAAAGAACTTTTAAAGATAGCAAAGCAGGATCAAAATAAAAATGAAGAATAATATTATACAAAAACCCCAAAAAGGAAGAGTTGAAATAATAGCATTCATAATTATAAGTATACTTAGTTTAATAGTCTTTTTTGGATCTAATTATGATAATCCTACTGAAAAAATGACATCTCTTATCTGGGCAATAGTTTATGCTATATTTGCAATAATATTTGTAAAAGGATTTTTCACTAAATTTAATAAAAAAGCCATGGGAGTCATGAAAAGTTTTTGTTCTCAGCAAGAAGTGAATAATTTACTGAAAAATGAAAAGTTTAAAGCTGTAAGCAATGAAAATCTTAAAGAGAAAATTCTATTTTCAAAAAAGTGGATAATAGCTGATGGAACATATATACCTAAGAACTTCATAATTGGAGTATATATAAAAGTGGCAGCATATGGTCATTATCATGTAAATTTTGTATTAATTAATAGTAAAACATGGATGATTGATATAGGAGCGCATAAAGAGGTATTTGAAGTATTTATGAATAAGATTCAAAATGAAATACCTCATATAAAAGTATATAATAATTATTTAGATGCTAATCCTGGTGATTTAAAAAAGAATTATGATAACTGTATAAAAAAAGGAATAACATTAGAAGGTTTGATAAATAAGAACTAAACAATTTAAAGATATAATTATATTAAATAATAAACAAAAGTAGTGTTGTATCTAAATACGACACTATTTTTTTGTATGATTTATTGTAATGCTTTGTTCCTTTTTTAGGACAAACAAATTTATTGAAAAAACACGGGATGAGTTATATAATGGAATTTATCTGTTAATTGGAAATAATAAAATGGAGAGGGAGATAAGAATGAAATATACAGAAAAGACAATTAAATTAAAGGATGGTACTGAATGTATATTAAGAAGTCCTGAAATAAATGATGCTAAAGATATGATTGAATATATGAGAATGACGTCAGGGGAAACACATTTTATGGTTAGGTATCCAGAAGAAATTAAGCTTACTGAAGATAAAGAAAAGGAACTCATAAAAGAAACTTTAAATAGTAATAATGATATGATGATTGCTGCATTTGTAGGAGGCATTCTTGCAGGTAATGCAGGAGTAAATTGCTATAGAAATCATATAAAAATTAAACATAGAGCTGTTTTTGGTATATCTATAAAAGAAGAATTTTGGAATTTGGGTATTGGCAATATCCTTGTTGAAGAATCTATAAAAGAAGCAAGAAAAATGGGATTTGATCAAATAGAATTAACTGTTTTTTCTGATAATATTAAGGCGCAAAATCTTTATAAAAAGCATGGCTTTGAAGTTTGTGGAACAGTGAAAAACGGATATAGACTTAAAGATGGTAGTTATAGAGATGAAATAATGATGCAAAAAATGTTAACTAATTAAGATGAATACATATTTTAAAACTTTGAGCAAAGCATTGCATTATAAGAGCAAAGCTTTGCTCAATTTTTAATGCATCAGACCTGTATTACTGGTATTGGGCATTGAACTTATATTGAATTTTTCTTCTTTATTATGATTACTTTTTGAATCAGAAAACTTTTTTACGTGATGAGCAGTATCTAAAGAATCTGCTAATATATTATGATTGTTATTTACTTTTGTTGGATTTGAAAAAGATAATAATTCGTCATTAGAAAATCTATCATTAATTTTTACACTATAAAGATCTTTATTAAGTGAGGCTATCATATCTTCATTATCTGTATCAGTAACATGAGTTTTTACTTCATGTCCTAACACACCTATTGCTTTACCATTTTTATCATACATTTTTCATTCCTCCTTACATTTATTTTTAGTATTTGAAATTAATAATATTTAATTCGTGGAAATATTAAGGCCATGTTATCAATTATGACAGGCACTAGCAAATGGTATGATTATTGATAAAAGGAATAAAATTATTGAAAAACAATAAAAATATATTGAAATTCGTTTTGGGAGGTGGTATATTATAGAAAAAAGAAAAGATTGGAAGCGAGGAAATGAAAAAGTATCTTTATATTTTAAGAAATAATAATCTAGCATATTTAATATGTGAAAAAGAAAGAATAAAATATTTTGAAAAGGAAAAAGATAATTTTCAAGAGATAGATAATTTCTTGAGAGATAAATTGAGCTGTGAATTAATTAAAATCTCTGATGAAAAACAGGTGGAGTACTTTGGAGAGGAAATAAAGGTAGTACTTGTAGATATTATTGGTCTAATTAATATTAATGACAACGAAGCAATAAAGCCATTAAATAATATAGCACATTCGAATTTAACTTATATGGACTTAAAACTTATTAAAATGTTTTGTTATTTTAATAATGGATATAATTTGAAAGGTTTAAAACTAGAATACAAAGAAAAGAAATTTGCAATAAAAAATTTAATACTATCAGCAATTATTGCTATAATTTCCACCTTATTTCTTGTTAATAACAATAGGATTAATTATCTAGGAATTTCAGTTCCTATTGTAGTTATATTAATAGTTACATTTGGTATGATTTTGATGGAGAAAAAAGAAAAAATAAATCCATTAGGAATATATTTTTTAATTATTGCCATATTTTTAAGTGGAACCTATGGGATATTTACTAATATAATTTTTAGAACAATAAATTTAATTTTAATACCAATATCAATTATTTCAGGACTTAGTATTGTTAACATGCCCAAAATATCTGTGAATTTTAAATCATTAGTTTTTAATGTGTTTAATAATATTTTTGAAAGTGTTTTTTCTTCTTCAGCCTTATCTTTAATAGCTAAAGCTTTAGTAGATAATAGAGGAAAAGAAAAACAAGAAAATAAGCAAATTAAGGGAATTAAGCAAGGAATTTTAATATCTATACCAATCCTGATAATTTTAATTATGTTGTTATGTAGTGCAGATGAGGTATTTGCAAGTATTTTTGTAGGATTAAAAAGAATAATAAGCAATTCAATGTATAATTTAAATACAGTTGAAATAATGTTAAGATTAATATTAATTAGTATAATATTTTACTGTATTTCAGCATTATATCATAGTCTTAATGATAAAACTTACAAGGAATATAAAATTTATGCAACGAAGATAGATAAGAATATGGCTAATACAATACTGATTATGATTAATGTTTTATATATATTCTTTACTTTTATACAAGTTAAATATCTTTATATTAAGCAAGAATTTAAGAATTTTACTCCAGAAATGTATTCTGACTATGCAAGAAGTGGTTTTTTTCAACTTATAGTAGTTGTTGTTCTAAATATTTTAATTATCTTATTCTTCTATAGGATGGTAGAAGATAATAGATTAACTAATGTTTTAAATACTATTATGACAATTATAAGTATAAATATGTGTATCACATCTATGTATAAAATGAGTCTATATATAGGTAAGTATGGTATGACAAGACTTAGATTTATGAGTAGTTTTTTTATGATATTTTTACTAGTATGTCTTTTATTTATTCTTATTTCAATATGGAAGAAGGTAAATTTATTTAAATGGTGCATACTAAGTGGCAGTATAATTTATCTAATAATGAACTTTATAAATATGGATAAAATTATTGTAAGTTATAATTTAAATGCTGATGGAGTAGAAAAGGATAACGAATATTTGATTTCACTTTCTTTAGATGCCTATGATGAGATAGAAAAAGCATATAAAGAGGGAAAGATAGACAACATCTACTTTGATAGATATAAAAGGAATAAAGAATATGATGTTGCTTGGTATGAGTACAATTATTACAGAAATAAGTAAAATAAAAGTCATCCTGTATGTTATAATGATATTAATTAGTATAATAACATTTGGGAGGTTTACAATGAAATACTATGGAAGGAATTCATTGTCTAGTTTTATAAGTGTCATCCTTACATTTGTACTGCTTTTTGGAGTAATGCTAACAGGATATACTTTTTATACAACTTTCAATAATGAATCAATAGATTTTTATAAAAAGATTATTATTTTTATTATGTTAATTATAGGAATAGTATGTACATTTATAATTATTATTAATTTAAAAAAGGTTATTAAGACATTGGTTAATGAGGATCCCTTTATAATAGAAAATGTTAAAGCATTAAAGAAAATATCCAAGAGTTGTTTTGTAATAGCAACTTGTTATATACTTAACTTTTTTATAAGCTTAACAGAAGAGAGTTTTAAAATAATATACATTGATTCGGCAGGAGTTCATACAAATGCTGAAATATTTATATTTTTACTTGCAGGATGCTTTATAGGAATTCTTTCTAAAGTATTTGAAAAAGCTATAAAGTATAAAGAAGAAAATGATTTAACAATATAGGTGAGTATATGGCTATAGTAATAAATTTAGATGTGATGATGGCTAAAAGAAAGATTTCTCTTCAAGATTTAGCGCAAAGAGTTGGGATAACTAATGCGAATTTATCAATTTTAAAGAATAATAAAGCAAAGGCTATAAGGTTCTCTACATTAGAAGCAATATGTAAGGAACTACAGTGTCAGCCAGGCGATATTATCGAATATGTGGCAGAACCAAATGAATAATTATTTGACATAAAATGAAAAATATGTTTATTTATAATCATCTCTTTAGCGGAGATGATTTTGTTTTTAAGGGGGAAAATAAAATGACTTATAAGGTTAGTGATTTAAAAGCTAGTGAAGTAGAAGAAATTGAAAATATGCTTGACGAATATGATGAAAAGCATATAAAATATCGAATTCCAGGAAAAATACAGATTGGGATAAAAGATGGAGAAAAGCTCATAGCAGGTGTTGATGCATGTATGACTGATTTTAAAATACTTTATGTATCAACCGTATTTGTTGATGAAAAGTACAGAAGAAAAGGTATTGGAAAGAAATTGTTAAATGAGGTTGAAAAAAGAGCATTAAAACTCGGAGCAAATATAATAAGAATTGATACATATGACTGGCAAGGTAGAGATTTTTATAGGGCATTAGGATATGAAGAAGCAGGTTCTTATGAAAATAAAGAAGATGGTTTTTCAGAATATTTCTTTTTAAAAAGATTATAATAATCTTGAGGTGATATTATGAGTGAACCAATGAAAAGACATAAAAAAAATACTCACAACGATATAGACCATGTACCACAAGAAGAAAGTACAAAAGCAGTATTTGGTGATCCAAAGGCTAGAAAAGATTTTGAATTTACACCAAAAACATTTAAAAAGTAAAAGATAGAAATAGAAATATAAGATGAAAAAAGGACAACGGTATATGTCAATGTCATTAAGTTAGCATTGGTGGATACTTGTTCTAAAGAAAAGAGATTGAAGATTTTGCTCTTCAATCTCTTTTCTTATATTTGAAGGCACAACAAATAGACAGATTTTCATCTACCTAAAAAATATTTTCAATTCTTGGAATCTATGCTACTCTATATAAGAAGCCATGGAAGTTTGTACTTTC
>JAQXTC010000093.1 GCA_029219285.1 Clostridiaceae bacterium | reverse complement strand
ATTTTCATTATTAATGCTCTTAAACACCTTGCTTAAATCGTAAACTTTTTCCGCAAAATTATTTACTTCTTTTACTATTTGCTTAAAGGAATTTACTGATTCACCAATAATAGTCTTAGAATAATTTATTTTTTGAGCTACCTCATGTCCATCATTAACTATTTCTTTAGTTTCAATAGATACATGATTTATTAAATTGGTTATATTAGTTGCAGATTCCCTACTTTGTTCTGCTAAAATTCTTATTTCATCTGCCACTACAGCAAAACCTTTACCAGCTTCTCCAACTCTAGCTGATTCAATTGATGCATTTAAGGCTAACAAGTTTGTTTGTTCTGCAATATCATTAATAAGATTAGTTATACCACTTATTTCTTCAACTGTATTACTTAAAGTTGAAATTTTATTAATGAATGATTTTACCAGTTCACCAAAAGTGTTAAATGATACTGATAAATCATCTATTTTTGTATTTCCTGTCTTTGCAATCTCAATTACATTTATGGAATTCGCATCTAAATATGATAAGCTATTTGTAAATTCTTCGATATTCTTCGAGAAAACAGCTAATACATTTGAAATAGCCTCCATATCTGAAGCTTGTTCTTCAGTACCTTCAGATATATTTTCAATAACCTCATGAACATTTTTCATAGAACTAGATAGATCACTTGATGTATTGCTTAAATCTAATGTTCTATCTTCTATATGACTACTTTTATTTTTTAATCCCAAAACTATATTGTTTATATTTTGCGATAATATATTAATATAGGATTTCATTTCATCAAATTCATTTTTATTATGGCAATCTAAACTTATAGTTAAATCACCCTTTGAAATTTCTTCTAAAGCTCTTTTAATTTCGTTAACTTCAGTACTAAATAATTTTGCTACAATTATAGAATATGTTACAAAAATAGTTGCACAAACAATTATAACTACTAACAAAAAAACTAATAGATGCACTTTTTGTTTATTTATATCTTCCATATCACTATCAGCCCATGTATTTAAGTAATCTGTAATAGCAATAATATTTTCATACAGACTATTTTCAATTTCCTCTTGTGACTTATATGCACCATTATCATCTTTATCTAACTCATTTTTATATGTCTCCAAATTTTTTATGACAATATCATAAAATTCCCCATAATGTTTCTCAATATTATTAATATAAATTTCCTCTTCTTCCTCATTTTCAGTAGAATTATATTCTGCTATTTTTTCTAATACTATAGAATTACTCTTCTTAATATTTTCTTCATATTCACTTAAATATTCATCTCTTGCTTTTAATTCATTAATTTTTATAACTGATATATTTTCATGAATATCATCAATAATGTTAGAAAAATATTGATATGAATAGATATAATCAGCACTTTCGCACATTTTACTAATCATAACAAAGCTAATTCCTCCTAGCAAAGACGCAAATATACATGCAAGAACACTTAAAGCAATTATAACTTTTTTTATTTCATTATTTAACACAAATCTTTTTATCATCAGTTCACCTCTTTTTATATCTCAATACTTATTTGTCGAATATTCCATTTTATTCTTTAATATTTTTATTACAATTTAAATTTCTTTCAATTTACCTATAAACATTTTGCAAGATTTTAAATAAATTATCATCATTACAAATACATTTTCCTTGTATTTTTTTCTTTCTTCTTTAAAAATGTGCTAAAAAAAGAAGTATACCTGCAACAGAAATTCTCTTCCATTACCGATATACTTAAATTGGTAACTATCTATAGATATCTACAATCAACCCTTGTATTTCATCTATAGTAGCTGCTATATCTAAATTTTCTTTTTCTTCTTCTAATAAAGCTTTTGTTAAAGCTTCTAGCTTTTCATCTACTGTATCTACAGTAACAAAATATTGTGTTTGCCAAAAACTAATATCTTTCTTTGTATCATACATGTATTGAAGAACTGACTCTAAATATTCTTTAATCATTCTTTTGTATGCTCTAACGTCTGCATAAGTTTTAGTAATAACAAGTCTATTACCTTTTTTCTTTATATCATTCATTAAAGATTTAAGTTGCTCTTGTGATTTCTTCTCCCTTTGCTGACTAAGGTTTTGAGAAAAATCATTTCTACTAGAAACAACTCTTCTTTCTTGTCGTATTACTCCTCTTCTAACTCTACCTACTTCCATAAAACCAATCCTTTCTATACTAATCTCATTATAGCAAAAAAAAATACATTTTTCTCGTTATTTGTTCAAAAAGTATATATAATAGATATGATATAATTTTATATATAAAAACAAAGTACAAATTCGTTAAAGGAGATAATAATGACAACATTTAAAGACCTTGGATTAAATGATAATATAATTGAAGGATTAAAAAAGCAAGGTATAGCTGAACCTACTGATATACAAGAGCTTGTTATTCCTGAAGCTTTACAAAATAAAGATATTATTGGACAGTCTCACACAGGAAGTGGTAAAACTCTTGCTTTTGTAACACCAATATTTCAAAAAATAGATACATCCAAAAGAGAAATGCAAGCTTTAATTCTTGCCCCTACTCATGAACTTGTTATGCAAATAGAAGCTCAAATAAAGTTACTTGCTAAAAATTCTGAGCTTCCAGTTACTTCACTTTCTATAATTGGTGATGTAAATATCGATAAGCAAATAAAGAAATTAAAAGATATAAAACCTCATATTATTGTAGGTTCTACGGGAAGAGTTTTAGATCTTATAAAAAAGAAAAAGAAAATTACTGCTCATACTATAAAAACAATAGTAATTGATGAAGCTGATAACCTTTTAGATAACACAAGCTCTGCCATGGTTAAAGATGTTATAAAGACTACTATGAAAGACAGACAGCTTATGGTTTTCTCAGCAACAATAAATAACAACACTTTAAATACTGCCAAGGAACTTATGAATAACCCTGCAATTTTAAAGGTTGAAAAAGATACTATTTTAAATCCCAACATAGAACATCTTTATGTAGAAACTGATGCTAGAGATAAATTTGAAACTTTAAGAAAATTAATAGCTGCTACTAATCCAGAAAAAGCTTTAGTTTTTATTAATAACATTTATGAAATAGATAAAATATCTGATAAGCTAAATTTCCATAACAAAAAGACTTTCGTAATACATAAAAGAGTAACTAAAGAGCAACGTCAAGCAGCGCTTGAAAACTTCAAAAATGGTAAAATAAATATCTTAATATCTTCCGATGTTTCAGCAAGAGGATTAGATATTACAGGCATAACTCATGTTATAAACTTAGATTTTCCTAAAAACCAAAGTGAATACCTACATAGAGCTGGACGTTGTGCTAGAGGAAAGAATTCAGGTTGTACTATTTCTCTTGTATCTCCTAAAGAAAAAGGTGGTATTAGAGTTTATGAAAAAGCCTTTGGCATAAAGATTGCCAAACGTTCTCTTTCTTACGGAAAACTTGTGTAGTTCTTATCAAAGAAGTGGAATAGTTTTCACTTCTTTTTTTATTTTTTTCCATGTATTAAAGCAAACATATTTTAATAAGCTAACTATATACAATTCTAGAGTTATAGGAGGAATACTATGTGGTATAACAAAGATACCAAAGAGGTTTTAATACGATTAAATTCAAATTCTATAAATGGTTTAACCTCTAGTGAAGCAAAAAATAGACTACAGAAATACGGTCCTAATAAATTAATTTCTAAAGATAAAAAATCTCTAATTTCCATTTTCTTATCTCAAATAAATGATGTCATGATTTACATTTTAATTGGTGCTGCCATAATCTCTGGAGTAATTGGTGAAATAAGTGACAGCATAATAATCTTTATTGTTATTTTATTAAATGCTCTTATTGGAACTATTCAAGAATCAAAGGCTGAAAAAGCTTTAGAAGCTTTAAAGAATATGAGTACCCCTAAAGCAATTGTTAAAAGAGATGGTATTTTAACTGAAATTCCATCTGAAGAAGTTGTTCCTGGTGATATTGTTATTATTGATGCAGGTCGATATATTCCTGCTGATTTAAGGCTTATTGAAAGTGCCAACTTAAAAATAGAAGAATCAGCCTTCACTGGCGAATCTCTTCCTACTGATAAAAACACAGCAACTATAAGTGACAAAGATAATATTCAAGTTGGCGATATGAATAACATGGCCTTTATGTCTACCCTTGCTACCTATGGTCGAGGTGTTGGGGTTGTTGTTGCTACTGGTATGAATACTGAAATTGGTAAGATTGCTAAAATGCTTGAAAATGAAGAAGAAAACTCAACGCCACTGCAAAAGCGCCTTGCTTCCTTAGGTAAAACTTTAGGTTTTGTAGCTATAGGTATTTGTATATTAATATTTGTTATTGGTCTATTTCAAGGTAGAGAGCCTTTAGAACTTTTACTTACTGCCATTAGTTTAGCTGTTGCTGCTATTCCTGAAGGACTTCCAGCTATAGTTGCAATTGTATTAGCCTTAGGTGTTCAAAAAATGATCAAGGAACATGCTATAGTTAAAAAGCTTCCTGCTGTTGAAACTCTCGGTTCTGTAAGCATAATTTGTTCTGATAAAACAGGTACTTTAACCCTTAATAGAATGACTGTAAAAAAAGTTTTTGTTAATAACAACCTGGTGAATATTGATGATTTATCTATGAATAATGCAGAAACTACAAATCTTATAGAAGGTATGATTCTATGCAATGATGCAACCTCTACTGAAGATTCTAAAACAGGGGACCCTACAGAAATTGCTCTCCTTGATGTAGGAACTAAATTCAATATATCTAAAGATGAATTAAATAAAAAACATCCAAGATGTGATGAAATACCATTTGATTCTGACCGTAAATTAATGACTACAGTTAATACCTACGATAACTCATTAAAAGTATTTACTAAAGGTGCTATAGATTCTTTATTTACTATCTGCACTTCAATTTCTATAAATGGTAAAACTAAACCCTTGACTGATTCAATTAAAGAAGAACTTCTTAAAAAATCAAATTTAATGAGCGATGATGCATTAAGAGTTTTAGGTTTAGCATACAAGGAAATTCCATCTAATAATATAAAAATAACTGATTTGGAAAGTAACTTAGTATTTGTTGGACTTATGGGAATGATTGATCCGCCAAGAGAAGAAGTAAAGCCATCTATAGATTTATGTAAAAAAGCTGGTATAACACCTGTTATGATTACTGGTGATCATAAGAATACAGCCTTTGCCATTGCTAAAGACTTAGGTATTGCTGAGAACATTAATGAATGTATGGCAGGCAGTGAAATAGATAACTATACTCAAGATGAATTTAATAAAATAGTAAATAAATATCGAGTTTTTGCAAGAGTATCACCAGAACACAAAGTTAAAATAGTTAAAGCTTATAAATCTCAAGGAAACATAGTATCAATGACAGGTGATGGCGTTAATGATGCACCATCTTTAAAGGCCGCTGATATTGGAGTTGCCATGGGAATTACAGGTACTGATGTGGCCAAAGGTGCTGCTGATATGATATTAACTGATGATAACTTTACTACTATAGTAAAGGCTGTAGAAGAAGGTAGAAATATATATAACAATATCTTAAAATCTATCACTTTTCTACTTTCATGTAACTTTGGTGAAATCGTAGCCTTATTTGTAGCAATACTTTTCAATATGGATACACCATTATTACCTATCCATATACTTTGGGTTAACCTAATAACAGATAGCCTTCCAGCCCTTGCCCTTGGTGTAGATCCAATGGATACAAGTGTTATGGAGGAAAAACCAAGAAACCCCAAAGAAAGCTTATTTGCCAATAACCTTGGCATATTCTTAGGCTTCAATGGAATATTAATAGGCGCTTTAACCTTAATAGCTTTTAAAGTTGGCGAATACAATTATCCAAACTCATTAAGACATGCACAATCTATGGCTTTTGTTGTCCTAAGTGCTTCACAGTTATTTTTTACCCTAAGCCTTAGGAATAAGAAAAAGACATTATTAAAGTCTGGAATATTCTCAAACAAATACTTAATAGGTTCCTTTGTGATTGGAATATTAATACAAGTAATTATAATTACCGTACCAGCCTTAGCCGAAATATTTAAAGTGTACTCCTTAACAGCTGTAGACTGGTTAACAGCAATTTTAATTTCAATTGTACCATTTGCTATAAATGAAATATATAAAGTAATTAAAAATTAAAAAAAAGAGAGAAACATAGCATATTTGATATCAAAGAATACTTCACTTGTTAGTTTCTCTCTTCTACAAAGTCTTTCCTTAGAGAAGAGATAAAAACTCGCAAGCTCGTTACATTAGTTTAATAGTAGAAAACCAATTTCTCTTTTCTCTAATAATAATCTGGCTATACAAAATACACTTCCAAGCAAATTATCCTGTCATTTCAGATGTTATTAAAATTTAAAGTAATTTCATCATTATCTCATTACTTCTCTTAATGAATTCATCAATTTCTTCAGCATTTAAAGATTTATTACCTATTAAAGCTAAATCAACTATTTGCTTAACAGTAAGTTCAACCTTTTCTTTATTGCTATCATCTTTGCTTAGCTCAACAACCTTCTTAACTATAGCATTGTTTTCGTTTATAACTAAGTTTCTTTCTTCTGGAATTGCCATATTCATAGCACCGCCAAATTGAGCTTGCATTTCTGCCATTCTTCTTGAGTATTCTGAAACAAGAACCATAACTGGAGTATTTTCATTTTTAAGACTTTCTACTGAGTAATCCTTCATCTTATCGCCAATTACATTTTTAAATACTTCAATAATCTTATCCTTGTCTTCTTTACTTGTAGTTTCATCTTTTTCCTTTAATATATCAGAAATATCTGAATCTACTCTATTAAACTTAACATTTTGTTCTTTGTATTCTAAGAATGAAATAAAGTTATTATCTATTGGAGTACTTAAAATAACAGCATCAAGTCCATATTCCTTGAATAACTTAATATATTGAGCTTGCTTTTCAGTATCTGAAACATAAAATACCTTGTTTTCATGCTTTTCCTTAGCTTTTTCTAAGTAATCCTTTAGTGTAATATACTCATCATTTATATCTTTAAAGATAATTGATTCTTTAATCTTTTCGTAGAAGCTTTCATCCTTTAAGCAACCAAATTTAATGAATACTTGAATGTCATCCCAGAATTCATTGTATTTTTCTCTATCATTATTGAATATAGAGTTAAGTTTATCAGCTACCTTTTTAACAATATGTTTGGAAATTCTTGAAACATCTTTATCATTTTGTAAGAAGCTTCTTGAAACGTTAAGAGGTAAATCTGGACAATCTATAGCACCCTTTAATAATAGTAAGAATTCTGGTATAACTTCTTTTATATTATCAGCAACAAATACTTGATTATTAAATAGCTTAACTTCTCCTTCAACTAATTCAAATTCATTTTTAAGCTTAGGGAAATATAAAATTCCTTTTAAGTTAAATGGATAATCAACATTTAAATGAATCCAAAATAGTGGATCTTGATAATCATTAAATACCTTCTTATAGAAGTCCTTGTACTCTTCATCAGTACATTCACTAGGCTTCTTTAACCATAAAGGCTTAGTATCATTAATAGCTTCTACTTTCTTTTCTTCTTTATTTTCTTCATCCTTCTTAGTACATTCATTTTCTAAGTAGATTTCTACTGGCATAAATGAACAATACTTATGAAGAATTGATCTTATTTTATATTCATCTGAGAATTCTTTACTCTCATCATTTAAATACAATGTAACAGTTGTACCAACTGAAGTTTTATCTGAATCAGTAACTTCGTATTCAGTACCTCCATCGCATACCCATTTTACTGCTTTTGCTCCTTCTTTATAAGAAAGAGTCTCTATTTCAACTTTATTTGATGGCATAAATGCTGAATAAAAACCTAGACCAAAATGTCCGATTATTTCATTGTCATCTGACATCTTTTCTTTGTACTTATCGATAAAATCTTTAGCACCTGAGAAAGCAATTTGAGTTATGTATTTTTCAACTTCTTCCTCAGTCATTCCTATACCATTATCAGTAAAAGTAAGTGTGTTCTTATCTTTGTTTACTGAAACTACAATCTTATAATTTTCATTTGTTTCTTTAGCTTCTCCCATTAAGATAAGTCTTTTTAGCTTGCTTACCGCATCACAACCATTACTTATTAATTCTCTTATGAATATATCCTTATCAGAATATAACCATTTCTTAATTATAGGAAATATATTTTCTGTATCAATTGAAATATTACCTTTTCTATTACTCATAATTAATCCCTCCTTAACAAGTAATTTTAGTAACATTGACTATATTTGTCAACCCTTTATGACCATTAGTCAAATTTTAATAAAAGTCAATTTAATCTGTATATATAATCAAGTTTCAGTCCATACTTTCTATGAGGTGAATTATGAATAACGTTATATATTTATTTAATACAAATAGAAATAATAAAATAGATTTATTTAAAGATTACATTTTAAACTCAAATAAAGATAACCTTTTAAATTTTTTAAATTATTTTTTTGACAGTTCTCTAGATACAAATTCAAATATATCTTTTAGAAAATTAAGCAACTCAGATAATATTTTAAATTGCTCTTTTTATAATTATGAAAATTCAATCATTATGAATATTGATAATTACACATATATTATGGAGTTTAATATAAATTGTACAACTCCTACCATTAATTTATTTAAAGAACCAATCAAAAAGGAAAATACCAAAAGTATTTCTATAAACATCCCTAAAATGGTCATCATCGAACTTAATAAAAATCCATTCTTTACCACTAAAAAAAATATAGAATTAAACTTCAATAATAATTATTTTTCTTTTAATGTTCCAGTTTTCAATCTTTTTAATGAAAATACAGCTACCCTTAAAGAAAAAAAACTAAATCTATTATTGCATTTTAAATCTAATTAACATTAAAGCTATTAAATAATTCTCTTAAAAATGTACAAACTAAATTATATAAAATTTAAGGAGACATTTTCATGAGAGTAAGACTTGGTTATGTAGCAATTTCAAAAAAATTAGGACCTAAAGTAACAAGTTCTAGCACAGTTACTTACAAAAATTATTCGAAGTTAACATCAGAACAAATTAAAAAAGATAAACTAAAAAGTATTACCTTATCTAATTTAAATGATCTAACTACAATAATTAAATACAATATTGAAAATGACCTACACTTTTATAGGATTACTTCTGCCCTAATCCCTTTAGCTACCCATCCTGATGTTGGTTATTGGGGCCATAGAGAAATTTTCAACAAAGATTACGCTTATATAGGTGAATTAATTAAAGAAGCAAATATGAGAGTTGACACTCATCCTGATCAATTTAATGTTATTAATAGCACTAATGAAGAGGTAGTAAAAAATACTATCACTAGTCTTCTTCATCAGTCTGAACTATTTCAAGATTTGAATTATAAAAATGGTAAAATGGTTATTCACGTAGGTGGTGCTGCTGGTGGCAAAGACAGCGGATTAGAAAGATTTATCGAAAATTTCAGAAAGCTTCCTAGTGAAATAAAAGAAAAATTAATCATCGAAAATGACGACAAAATTTACACAGCAACTGATGTTTTATATTTATGCAGCGTTCTAAATGTACCTATGGTCTTGGATGTCCATCACCATAATTGCAATAATGATGGGGAGGATATAGAAGAGTTTTTACCAAAGGTTTTTGATACTTGGAAAAACGAATGCCTTCCTCCAAAGCTTCACTTTTCCTCCCCTAGAAATGGAGAAAAAGATAGAAAACATGCTGATTACATAAATGCTGATGATTTTGTTGCATTTCTAGAAAAAGCAAAGGTACTTGATCAAGATTTTGATATAATGCTTGAATGTAAAGAAAAGGACCTAGCTCTTTATCAATTAGCTAAAGACATAAAAGAAATTAAGCCTCAATACAAGTGGCTTGATTCAAGTTCTTTTATTGTATAGTAAAAAAGAGATGGATATACACTGGTATTTCCATCTCTTCAAATTACTCTTATTTATTATTCTTTTTGGTATCAAATTTTGATAGTTTATTATTTATATCACTTAACTGCTTATCTATCTGTTCTAATGTTTTTTTGTCTGTACTAGATGAAAATTTAGTCTTCATTTTTTTGCCGTCTTGAGTTTTTTCATCAATTTGCTCACTAATAGACTTTAATTCATTATTGATCCCTTTAAGCTTATCATCTGTAGCATCAATAGAATCAAGTTTTGACTTAGCTGCATTTAAGTTATTATCATTAATAAGTTTTTTAGCTTCTTGTATTTTTTGTTGAGCTGATTTAATCTTTTCTTCATCTAATTTTATTTTATCCATTTGCTCTTTAAGTTTTTCTGCATCTTTTTCTTTTTCAGTAGATTCCTTTTCCGAGCTTGTACCATTAGCACTATCAATTGTATTACTATTTAAAGAAGTTTCTGTTGTAGTATTGTCTTCATCCTTGTTACTATCACATGATACAAGTGTTATCGCCATAAATATTGAAAAAATACATACTAAATATCTCATAGTTTTTTTCATAGATACTTCACTCCTTTGTTTTTGCAACTATATTTATATCACAATAAAATCTACAAGTAAACAGCTATTTATTATCAAAAATAAAACGGAATGTAAAAGAAAATCATTTCATCTATTTTTCTATTACTTTGACTCTATTTTTATTAATTCCAATTACTAGATATCCTTCAATTAAATATTCTTTAATTATATTTACAGTCTTTTTATCAATAACCTCTCCTGGACAAATAACAGGAATCCCTGGTGGATATGGAATTATTGCTTCTTTGGCAACAAAACCAACAGCTTTATCTAATTCAAGCTCAAAACATTCTTTATTAAATACTTCTGACGGTTCTAATACCTTTTTAGGCAACTCTGAATTAAATGCAAATGATTTAACACTTCCTTTAATTTCTTTAATTTTAAGCTTCTTAAGAGCTTTATATAACTTTTCAAGATTTTTTAAAGCCTCACAAGGTGATAATATAAGCACTACTCCATTATGAAAACTCATTTCACATTGAATTTTATTTTCTCTTAAATAATCTAATAATTTATGTCCACTATATCCCCTTGCTAAACATACCACATATCTACTTAAATCTATTTCATAGTTTCCTGGTAAATCTTCTATTCCTAAAATGTGTATCTTATCTAAAGAATTTATTTTGTTTTTATATTCTTCTGCCACACTTATTAATTTCTCATAATCTTCATTTCCATAAGTTTGAAGATAATGTCTAGCATAATCTAAACTGGCCATCATTAAATAAGATGGTGATGTTGTCATGAAAGCTCTTATATAAAATTCACCATCACTACTTTCATCATTTACAAGAAGATAAGAACTGCCTGTAAGACTTGGTAATGTTTTATGAGCACTTACCACAGTATAATCTGCAAATGGTGCTACATTTTTAGGTAGCTTTTCATTAATTCCAAAATGAGCTCCATGAGCTTCATCAATTATTATTTTTAACCCTTTAGCTTTTAAATCTTTTAGTATCTCTTCTATGTCATAACATATTCCAAAATAATTTGGATAAGTTAGTATAATTCCCTGAGGATTTTTAGCTCTCTCTAATGCCTTATAAATATCTTCTTTTGAGGGTGGTAAAAATAATCCGCCTTCACCTAATGCTTTACCTTCAATGTAAGTAACCTTAAGTTTTCTAAGAATTATTGCATTAGCAATAGACTTATGACAGTTTCTTTCAACAATAACCTCATCTCCTTCATTAAAGCAAGCAAAAACAGATGCTAGATTTCCTCCTGAACTGCCATTTACTAAAAAATATGCTTTTTTAACATTATAAAGTTTAGCTAATAGCTCTTGAGCTTCTTTTATTACTCCTTCTGGGGCATGAAGATTATCAAGAGGATCAACCTCTGTTATATCTAAATAGCCTAAATTATCTGCTAATTTTCCACCTATTTCATCTCTTTTAAAAGCCTGTCCTTGCTTATTTCCAGGCATAGAAAAAGGCACATTACCTTCTTCATGATATTTAAGTAGTGCCTCAACTAATGGCAATTTGTCCTTCATAATAAAAACCTCTTTAGCTTATTATTTCAATTGATGGATTCTTGAGAACTTTTTTAGCTGTATCATAAATAAACTTAGAATCCATCTTTTCTATTGTATCTGTATATAAATTCACATCATCAAACATGACACTAAAAGTGGCAAGTTCCTTAGAAAGTATTATACTTTGTTCTTCTCTAAATAACTTTTTAAGTCTTATTGATTTTAAATATTCATCTATTTTTTCATCACTAAACATTTCAATATTATAAATTGCTGCATTAATTAATTCTAATGCTTTGTCTACTTTCTCCTTTGATGTAGAAAACATAATCTTATAAAGACCAATATGTTTTTCATAAGCAATCTTAGTTAAAACATCATATACTAAGCCATTTTTAGTACGCAATTCATCAAAAAGCTTGGAGTTTATTCCTTCACCAAAATATTCATTAAAAATCTTAAAAGCTTGCATTTCTTTTTTGTTTAAATCCTTAATCGGATAAACTATCTGAACTCTACAATTTGAATTACCTTCTCGTTTATCTCTAAAAACTTTAGGAATCATCTCACCTTTATCTACTTGTGAAGACGTAACATCATTTCCTTCCCATTTACCAAAATACTTTGAAACTATTGCTTTTACCTCTGCAAATTCTAAAGACGAAACAACTGCTATAGAAGTATTTTTAGGACTATAATATTTTTTATAAAATTCTCTAATATTCTCTAAAGTTAAATTATTTAAGCTATCTACTCTACCAATGATAGGATATTTTAATCTACTTGTATTAAATCCATTAAAAAAAAGCTTGTCCTCACAATACTGGTCAAGCTCCTCATCCCATTCATTTAATTCTTGAATTATAACATCCATTTCTTCTTTAAAACCTTCTTTAGGAAATGCTGCATTCATTAATACATCGGAAAACAACTCAATTCCCTTCTCAAAATCTTCAAAAAGTAGGCTTCCATAATAGATAACATAAGGATAATTAGTCATAGCATTGGAAAATCCAAATAACTTTGAAAAATCCTTATTAATATCAGCTTCTGTTCTTTTAGCTGTTCCTTTATAAACCATATGTTCAGTTGCATGAGCAATTCCAAGATGTTTTCCATCCTGGACTGCTCCTGCATCTAAACCTATTGTTATAGATGTTAATTCAGAATTTCTTTTAGAGTATATTAGCTTAATTCCATTATCTAATATACATCTTTCCATTTTATTGCTCCTCTAATAATAACTTTTCTGCCTTAAGAGCTATTGCACATTCAATTCTCTTCTTTTGCATTTTACATCCGATTTCATATGGTTCGTTCATATCACCATTGAATGCTACATTATTAGCTTGGCATCCACCTGAACAGTAGAATCTAGCCCAGCACTTTCTACATTTAGGTTTGTTATAAATATGTGCTGACTTAAACTTTTTAGCAAGTTCAGTATTAAATGTATCTTCATAAATATCACCAAGCTTGTATTCTTCCTTACCAACAAATTGGTGACAAGGATATACTTCACCTTGTGGAGTTATAGCAACATATTCAAATCCTGCTCCACATCCTGATATTCTCTTATAAACACAAGGACCCCCTTGTAAATCTATCATGAAGTGATAGAAAGTAAATTCATCCTTTCCTTCCTTCATTCTCTTTCTCATTTCTTCATATAACTTGTCATAGTTGTCCATTATTGTTGGCAGATCTTCTTCTCTTATAGCTAGAGGATGTCCATTTTCAAGAACAACTGGTTCAATTGATATTTCTCTAAATCCTTCATTAAGCATAGCTTGAACATCATTAAAGAAATCAGGGTTATTTTGCGTAAATGTTCCTCTTACATAGTAAGTCTTACCCTTAGTTCTCTTAGAAATCATCTTCTTAATGTTTGGTAAAATATCATCGTATGAACCGCTTCCATCCACCTTAACTCTTACCTTATCATTAACTTCTTTTCTACCATCTAAAGAAAGGATTATATTACCCATTTCCTTATCCATGTAGTCCATCATTTCATCAGTAAGTAAAGTAGCATTAGTTGTCATAGTGAATCTAATGTTCTTGCCCCACTTCTTTTCATTTTCTCTAGCAAAAGCAATAACTTCTTTAAGTTTGTCCATAATCATAGTTGGTTCTCCACCAAATAGATCAATTTCAATATTCTTTCTTGGACCACTTCTCTTAATTACATATTCAATAGCTTTCTTAGCTGTTTCAACAGACATTACTCCGCCGTGTCCATGATATTCACCTTCATCAGCGAAACAATATTTACATCTTAAGTTACATCCATGTATAACATTTAAGCATATAGCCTTGATATAATCTCTATCGTCCATTGAACTTCTAGCTATTTCTTCATATCTATCTGGAGTATAAAGCTCTTCGTTTTCTGCTAAATCTTGAATTTCGTCGTATGCTTCAGATAATTCTTCTCTGTCATACTTATCTCCAAGAGCCTCCATAATTTCTTTCTTAGTTCTGATTTTTTCGTCTTCAAGTATATCATAAACAAGTTCATCAACTACATGTACTGCTCCTGAATTTACATCTAGAATATAGTAGTTACCACCTTGTTTGAATTTATGTATTCTTGCCATCTATATCAACCTCCAAGTATTGATTCAAGTTAAAAAAGTGGCTTCGCCACGCTTCTATTAATTAATTTACATGCTAATTTTTAAAAGCTTTCTTAGTATATTTTCCTTTAACTGAAGTCACTTTTTTATGCCATACAGCAATGTTCTTAAAGCTTAAATATTCCTTTTATAAATTTATTTTTTATTTAAGCTTTAAGGTTCTGCTGTGGCACTATATTTTAATTTTTAACGTCTAAGCTTCTTTGATACCTCTAAAACCTGTAATTGTAAGGCTTCCAGCTTTTATTTTATAAATTCATCGACGTTAAAAATAAACTCGTAATTTAAAATTACGAGAATTTTATTTATTGGTAGTTTTCTAAAATTATTTAGAGTGATGCCCCTAAAAAGAAAACTTTTTAGGAGCTTTTCTATAAATTAACCTTTGTTAATTAGTTTTCACACTCTAAGTTAGCAACTGTGCAAGAAGTCTTACAAGCTGATTGGCATGAGTTAGCACATTCCTTGCATCCTGGCTTGCATAAGCTATTTTTTATGTTAGTTTTGTTTACTGTTTTGATATGTTTCATTTGTCAAACCACCTTCCCTATTTTCCATGATATTATACCACAACTGGCTAATACATGAAATATTATATTAAAATTTTGTTAATATAACTTAGTTATGCTAAAACTAAATCATCAACACTTCATTATATTCTCTAACTTAGTTTTTTATTCTATATTTTCTATTAGTCTAACAAACTCCTCATTACCCTTTTTCTCTAGATAAATATTCAGTAGTAACTGCATACTCATTTTGCTATAACCCTTTATGCCGTTTCTATAAATACTATCTATAGAATCAATAAATTCTTCCTTGTCTCTTTCAAGTTTACTTATAAGGTCATGAGCTTCACATAAAATTAATTCTTCAATTAACGAATCCTTTAATTTTTCAGTAAATTCCTCTGCTTTGACTTTTTCATCTTCACTTAAGCCTTCTAAATTTCCGCTAAGTAGTTTAAATATATCCATATTGTCTAATTTTGAATTCCTTCCTTAATTCTTCTTTTAGCATATTCTAATGTATTATCTATATTCACAATATTCTTGCCACCACCTTGGGCTAATACATTGCTTCCGCCACCTCTACCATCAATTAAAGCTATAGCATCCTTTAATAGGCTTCCCATATTAATTGACTTTAAATTCTTAGAACAAGCAAAAAGAAGATTTGCCTTTTCATTATCATGAGTGGCAAATAAAACAATTTTATTATCTTCTGCTGTTATCTTTTCAGCAAGCTTAGTTAAATACTTCATATTTTCTTTAACATAAACCTTATTAACTATAGAAACTTCCCCAACTTTTTCTCCAGATGATACAAGTTCCTTGGTTTCATATTCAGATAAAGACATCTTTAGCTTCTTATTTTCTTCTCTAGCTTCATTGAGATTTTGCTTTAAACTTTCTAAACTTTTTAAGGCCTCATCATATCCAGTTGTAAGTTCTAAGCATACTTCATCTAATACGTTTGATCTATTTATATATTCTTCAACAGCTCTATTTCCAGCTAAGAAATACACCCTTGTATTACCCTTATGTTTTTCAAAACTCTTTATCTTAATCATTTGCAGCTCTAAAGTATTTTTAGGATGCACTCCACAACAAGCATTTATATCAAGGTCTTCGATTTTAACAATTCTTATCCAGTCATCACTTGTTGCCAATTGTCTTCTAAGCCCCATTTTTTGAGCTTCTTTTCTATTAGTCATAATAAAGTGTACAGGATGTTGTTCTCCTATAACCTTATTAGCCTTTTTTTCAGCTATTCTAATTTGTTCAGCTTCTAAATGTCCAACAATATCTACATAGCTAATATCTCTGCCCAGATGAATTCCTGCTGTATTAGCATTAAAAGTACTAAAGAATACTCCTGATAATACATGTTGTCCTAAGTGTTGTTGCATTCCATCAAGTCTATGTTCCCAATTAATTTTACATTTAACATCCTTAAGATTATTAGGCTTCTTTCCTAAAACATGATAAATTT
Organism: Clostridiaceae bacterium; assembly: GCA_029219285.1. GTDB lineage: Bacteria > Bacillota > Clostridia > Clostridiales > Clostridiaceae > Clostridium. Next base: position 111 of record JAQXTC010000093.1, on the reverse strand, counting down.
TATCATCTTCTTCAACCATGTTAATTATCTCTATACCGTCAATAGTTCCTTTATCAGCGTCTTGACCGCCTCCCCCTGGGAAAAAGGCTGTTTTATCCAGTAGTACATAAA
>JAQXTC010000092.1 GCA_029219285.1 Clostridiaceae bacterium | reverse complement strand
TACAATATGTATATACGGAACAGCAAAGGCGCTGTACGATAGTATTTTTTCTGTCGTGCAGTGCCTTTATTTTATTTTTAGGAGGAAATTTAAATGGATGTAAAAAATCGTGTACCTGAACTTTTTGGTGATTTAGTTTTCAATGAAACTTCAATGAAAGAATATTTACCAAAACAAACTTATAAATCATTAAAAAAAGCAATTGCAGAAAATTCAGCATTAGATCTTGAGACTGCAAATATTATTGCAAATGCAATGAAAGATTGGGCTCTTGAAAAGGGCGTTACTCATTTCACTCACTGGTTCCAACCAATGACTGGAATAACAGCAGAAAAACATGATGCATTTATATCACCAACTGATGATAATGAAATCCTTATGGAATTCTCAGGAAAAGAATTAATAAAAGGTGAACCTGATGCATCTAGTTTCCCATCAGGAGGACTTAGATCTACTTTCGAAGCTAGAGGATATACAGCATGGGATCCAACATCTTATGCTTTTATAAAAGATAATGTTTTATGTATTCCTACAGTATTCTATTCATATACTGGTGAAACATTAGATAAAAAAACTCCACTACTTCGTTCTATGGAAGCTTTAAATAAACAAGCTCTAAGAGTTTTAAAATTATTTGGTAAAGATAATGTTACTAAAGTTACTACTACAGTAGGACCAGAACAAGAATATTTCTTAGTAGATAAAAAATACTATGATCAAAGATTAGACTTAATATTAACAGGAAGAACTCTTCTTGGTGCAAAAGCTCCAAAGGGACAAGAAATGAGTGATCATTATTTTGGTAACATCAAAACAAGAGTTGCTGAATACATGGATGACTTAGATGAAGAACTTTGGAAACTTGGAATACTAGCAAAAACAAAACATAATGAAGTTGCTCCTGCTCAACACGAATTAGCACCAATATTTGCTTCAACAAATATAGCAACAGATCATAACCAATTAACAATGGAAATTATGAAAAAAGTTGCTGAAAGACATGGTCTTGTTTGTCTTCTACACGAAAAACCATTTGAAGGTATTAATGGATCAGGAAAGCATAATAACTGGTCAATGTCAACTGATACTGGTGAAAACTTATTAGAACCTGGAAAGAAACCAGAAGATAATCTTCAATTCTTAACATTCTTAACAGCTGTTATTAAAGCAGTTGATGAATATCAAGATCTTTTAAGAATATCAGCTGCTAGCGCTGGTAATGATCATAGACTTGGAGCTAATGAAGCACCTCCTGCTATTGTATCTATGTTCTTAGGTGATCATTTAACTGAAGTTTTAGAAGCCTTCTGTAATGGTAACTCTTACACTTCTAATATTGGCAATAAGATGGAACTTGGTGTTGATATAATTCCTAAATTTGTTAAGGATACAACAGATAGAAATAGAACTTCTTCTTTTGCTTTCACTGGTAATAAGTTCGAATTTAGAATGCTTGGTTCAACAGCTTCAATATCATGTACAAACATTATGTTAAATACAATGGTTGCTGAAGAACTTCGTCAATTTGCAGATAAACTTGAAGGAGCAAAAGATTTCGAATCTTCTTTAAAAGATTTATTAAAGACTGTAATTAAAGAGCATAAGAGAATAATCTTTAATGGTAATGGTTATGAAGATGAATGGATTGAGGAAGCTGAAAAGAGAGGTTTATTAAACCTTAAAACTACAGTTGATGCTCTTCCTTACTATATTAAAGATAAAAATATTGAATTATTCGAAAGACATCATATCTTCACTAAAACAGAAATGCATTCAAGATATGAAATTCTTTTAGAAGAATATTCAAAAGTTATAAATATTGAAGGTTTAACTACTGTTGATATGGTAAGAAAACAAATCCTTCCAGCAGTAACTTCATTTATGAAAGATTTAAGTGATACAATAATCAGCAAAAAAGCTGTTGGTTTAAGTGCAAGTTGCGATATGGAAAAAGGTACTTTAACTCAAGTTTCAACTTTAGCAAACAAGCTTTATGAAGAAGTTGAAAAATTAAACACTTTACTTGGTAAAGCTTCTGAATATGAAGATGCATTTGAAAATGCTAACTTCTTCAAATCACAAATTGTTCCAGCTATGGAAGCTACAAGAGCTGCTTCAGATGGATTAGAAGTTTTAGTTGGTAGCAAGTACTGGCCAATTCCAAGTTATTCAGATTTAATTTTTAGAGTTTAATTAATTTATCAAAATAAATATTAATAACACAATGGCGTGTTTTGAACTTCTATTATTGAAGTTTATTAACACGCCACTTTTTTATACAATTTTATATTTTTAGGGGGGAATTATTTATGTATTCATCAGTCGATACTATTTGGGTATTACTAGGAGCTGTATTAGTATTCTTTATGCAAGCAGGTATTGCTATGGTAGAAACAGGATTTACCAGAGATAAAAACGCTTGTAATATCATAATGAAAAATTTAATGGACTTTGCTCTTGGAACTATCGTCTTTTGGCTAATTGGTTTTGGTCTTATGTTTGCTGGAGATGGTTCATTTATCGGTGGATTAGATCTTCTAGTTTCGGGTGATTATGGTGTTTCTGGAAGTTATACATCATCTGCTTATCTAATATTCCAAACTGTTTTCTGTGCTACAGCTGCAACAATTGTTTCAGGTGCTATGGCAGAAAGAACAAAATTTATTTCATATTGTATTTATAGTGTAATTATTAGTGCTGTTATTTATCCTATTTCAGGTCACTGGATCTGGGGAGGCGGTTGGCTTTCACAATTAGGATTCCATGATTTTGCAGGTTCAACTGCTGTTCATATGGTTGGTGGTGTAGCTGCCTTTATCGGTGCTTTAATCTTAGGACCTCGTATTGGAAAATACAAGAAAGATGGTACTCCAAATGCTATTCCTGGACACAGTTTAACTTTAGGTGCTTTAGGTGTATTTATTCTTTGGTTCTGTTGGTTTGGTTTTAATGGTTGTTCAACAGTTTCTGCAACTGGTGATGAAGCTTTAATTTCAATGAGTTCAATTTTTATAACTACTAACTTAGCAGCTGCTACTGCTACTACTTCAACTATGATAATAACATGGATTCGTTACAAAAAACCTGATGTTTCAATGACATTAAATGGTTCACTTGCTGGTCTTGTTGCTATAACTGCTGGTTGTGATGTAGTTTCACCTGTTGGTGCTTTCTTCATTGGTTTAATTGCTTCTTTCGTTGTTGTTTTTGGTATTGAATTTATTGATAAGAAATTAAAAATAGATGATCCAGTTGGTGCAATTGGTGTTCATGGTCTTTGTGGAGCAACTGGTACAATCTTAACAGGTCTTTTTGCTACTAAAGATGGATTATTCTATGGCGGCGGTGCTAAATTCTTAGGAGTACAAGTACTTGGTGTTGTAAGTGTAATTGCATGGGTTGCTATAACTATGACAATAGTCTTCCAAGTTATTAATCATACTATAGGTCTTAGAGTAACTGAACAAGAAGAAATTGATGGTCTTGATAACCACGAACATGGTATAACAAATAGTTATGCTGATTTCATGCCAATGACAGCACCTGTTATATTAAAAAACACTACTGTACCTAATATAGCAGCAACACAAGCTACAGAAGTAGCAATTGAAACTTTGGATAAGCCAAAGAAAATGACAAAGATTACAACAATTATTAATCAAGATAAGTTAGATTTATTAAAAGCCTCACTTGATAATATCGGAATAACCGGTATAACTGTAACTCAAGCTCTTGGTTGTGGAATGCAAAAAGGTCACAAAAATTACTATCGTGGTGTTGAATATGATACTCACCTACTACCAAAAGTTAAAGTTGATATTATTGTATGTAAAATACCAGTTAAACTTGTTACTGATACTATTCAAAAAGTTCTTTGCACTGGAAATATCGGTGATGGAAAGATCTTCGTATACGATGTTGAAAATGTAATAAAGATTCGTACTGGCGAAGAAGGATATGATGCTTTACAAGATAATGCTTAATAAAAAAATTCCTATATCAGAGATAAACTCTGATGTAGGAATTTTTTTTAATTAAGAATGTCTGAAAGAGTTTTTTCCGCAATTCTTAATTCTTCCCTCTTAATTCTTAATTCTATTTGTGTTCATGATTAAAAATATGTTTTTCACAATAAGCTTTTTTTCCGCTACATTTACTGCAATATCTAAATTCCATATTAGGATCATCTTTATCTGTAATTCCACAAACAGCACATTTATGTGCATATGCTTTATTTTTAGCTACTTTTTTCTTGTAATCTTTCATCCTTATAACTGAAGCCTTTTTTGTCTTAACACTTTTGTAATTTGTTTTCATGAAAAATAGTAGGTAATTTACTAATGGTACTAATGCAATAACAGCTCCACCAATACTTCCATATACTAAATTTTTTCCTGCACTATATAATATAAAAGCTAAAGTTAAATATGCTGCATATTTTATTTTTATAGGCAATATAAAATATATTAATATCTCCATATCTGGATATAACTTTGCATAAGCTAAAAAAATAGATAAATTTAAAGCTAATCCTGTGGCTGGAAATTTAGTTACTAATGATACTACTATTGTTGCGATCATGCCAATAAAATAGTATAAATTAAATTTAAATCCACCCCATTCATAATCTAAACTAGTTCCCATCATATAATAAAAATATAATACAAAAACAGCAAATATTAATGACATAGGCATTACAAAAACAAATGTTATTAATCTCCATACTTCTCCCTGCATAACTTTATAGGGAATTAAAGAAAGCATTGTATTAAATCCAGGATTTATAAATTCATTTATTAAAAAAGTTGCTGTACTCCCTATAACTATTATCCACATTAAATTCCTAATATAATACTTACCAATCTTTCTCTCTAACTTGTCAATCCAACTCATAAACTCTCACTCTCCTCTTAACAAAAAAATCACTACATCCACATATCTACTAATATCTTCTCAATATATCTTCCAATAACATTATAAAGTAAAATGATACTACCGCAATATAATGTATTATAAACAACCTTTTTTATATTATTACTTTTTTCAAATTGCTTAAAGCTTAAATGTATAAATGTTAACGAAACTATCCAGGGAATAATCCCTTCAACAGATATTATGGGCATAATAAAACATAAAGCAATCAATAAGTACATTATTTTTTTATTAGTCATTCATCCATCCTCCATCACTATAATAATTTCCTCTTATCATTTCATCACTATAATCTATTAGCTTTTTTATATTATTCTTTTCTTCTTCTGATAAACCTTCTTCTAATAAAGTTCGATCAGAAAGTAAAGCATAACTCTTCTTAGTATTTAATAAATTTCTACCAAGGATAAGATCATTATTATATACATCTTTTGATGCCCCAAAAAGATAAGCTATAGTTGGAAGAGTATCAACTTGTCCACCTATTTGTGAAAGTACTTTTCCTTCTAAATCTTTATTATAAATAATCAAAGGAATTTCCTTATTATTCTTCTCCATCCATGATTCTAATCCAGTCATAGCTTCAACCTCATCATCATAAAACTTATGAACTCCTTCATGATCTCCATATATAGCAACCACAGTATTTTCAAGAATACCTTCATCAGCTAAATTCTTTAAAAATTCACCTAAATATTTATCTGTATAATTAATAGATTGAAAATATCCTCCAAGCTTAGTATCCTGTAAATTAGATGGTAAATTAAGATATCTATCCTCTTCAGGCATATCAAAAGGACTGTGACTTGTAAGTGTTATTGTATAAGCCAAAAATGGATTTTTTTGTTCTTTAATTACTTCCCCAAACTGTTTTAAATAACTCTTATCTGACATTCCTAAATTAATAATCTCTGATGTATCATAATCTCCAGCATCAAGACATTTTTCATATCCAATGCTTTTTAAGTTAGCAAGCCAATTCCAATAAGAACCTTTATCCGGATGTGATGCTAATGTTGAATAACCTAAATCCTTAAATATATTTGGCATTGAATATTTATATTTATTACTAGGATATCTAAAGAAAGTTGTTCCTTCTCTAACTGGAAACACTGATGTATTTGTTATTAATTCTGCATCCGAGCTTGTTCCACCATATGTTTGATCATGAAAATTATTGAAATACAATGAATTATTAATAAGTTTATTTAGATTGGGGGTTATTTCTTGTCCCTCAATACTTTGATTAATAACGCAATTTTCAAGTGACTCCCACTGGATAATAATTAAGTTCTTACCTTTCATCATTCCAGCATATTCATTATCTTCATTATCTTCATTTATTGATTTTAATGTTTTTATTAAATCTTCTTTTTCTTCACCTTCAAAAGTGTAAGGTTGAGTTTGTTTATAGAAATCATATCCATCATAAATATGATAGCCTATAGGTGTTAAGTTTCCCATCATTTGATTAGGATTCCAGCTCCCCTTTAAAATCATCTGTCCGGTAAATCCACCATCAAGAATATCCACTTTTACATGGGCATATCCTATATATATAAATGATATTAAAATTATTAGCGTCCCACCTAATATATTTCTATTTCCTTTTTTTATTTTTTTTCTATTTTTTATATTTAAAACTGCCATAACTATTAAGTCAGTTATAAATACAAAATCTACGGGTCTTACCATTGATATTACTGAACTACCTAAATTGTCCAAATTACTTGTCATACCAAACATATGATAATTCAAGAATATAGAATTAGATCTGTAATACCATATATCTCCTATCACTAAAACAGTAAATAGTAGATTTAATATCCAAAATATCCATTTCTGCATTTTTCCTTGAAAAAATAAGGCTAAAGATATAAAAGTTGCATTCACAGCTATCCAAATAATAAATGGAGGCAATGACATGAAAATTAAACTTATGTTAATTCCATTTGCTTTAGAATCTGATAATAATGCTATAAATAATAAATTCTTTAATAAAATTAGTATTAAATTCAATTTAAAATCTTTATTTTTAATAGCTTGTACAAATCGAGTGCCTATATTGATCTTTTTTCTATTTACTTCAGTTAATCTATTATAATTAATCATTACTATTCCTCCTATCTGTAAAAATATACTATCATAGAATTCTTATTTTTTCTTAAAGTTTACAATAATTTATACTTATAATTATTAAATTACAAATCATTTTCCACTATAAAATATCTTATTTTATTTCTGCTAAATCTAACTTTTTATTGTACATAAACATATATAATGATGCTATAAAAATAATTCCATATCCAATAAAGCTTAAATATACAGGTATTGTTCCAAATACAATAAAACTTATTAATGCAGAAAATAAAACATTTGTATAGTCAAAAATTGAAATTTCTTTAGCTGGAGCAAATTTATATGCTAAAGTGATTCCAAATTGTCCAATACTAGCAAAAACTCCTGCACCAATTAAATATATAAATTGAATCAATGTCATTGGTTTAAAATTAATTATCATAAAAGGTAATATTACGACACTTGAAAAAAAGAAAAATAGAATACAATTGTATTGGCGTTTTCTTTCCCCCTTAAAGCTCTCAAACATGTATAAGCACCAGCTGAAAAAATCCCCCCAGAAACACCTATCAATGCTGGAATCATTTCTAATGAAAACTGTGGTCTAACTACAAATAACATTCCTATAAATGCTATAATCATTGCAACTACTTGCTGAACTTTTATCCTTTCTCGTAAAAACAATGCAGAAAATACAATTACAAAGAAAGGGCTAAGTTTATTTAACATGTTTGCATCTGATAATACCAATTTATCTATAGCATAATAATTACATATTAGGCTTAATGTACCAAAAAGTGCTCTAGCCATAAGTAATCTTTGATTTTTCTTTTCACCTATAAAACTATTGCTATCCTTTAATACTAAAAAAAATGCAATTAATACAGCTACTATGTTTCTAAAAAATGCCTTCTGTATAGAAGGTAAATCTCCTGCAAGTTTTACAAATGCTGACATAGTCGCAAAACCAAAGGTTGATAGTATTATAAATATTATACCTTTACTTCTATTACTTAACTTACTAAATCTCATAACTTACTCCTTATAAAATTCTATTTTTATAATAATTTATTAATGAAAAAAGAGTGAAAAACTTAATTTTCCACTCTTAAAATATCCTATTTTCCTTCTGCTTTATCTAATTTCTTATTATACATAAACATATATAGTGATGCTGAAAAAATGACAGCATATCCAATAAAACTTAAGTACATAGGTATTGTTCCAAACACAACATAGCTTATCACTGCTGCAAATAATATATTTGTATAATCAAATATTGAAATTTCCTTAGCTGGTGCAAATCTATATGCTAGAGTTATTCCAAACTGTCCCATACTTGCAAAAATACCAGCTACAATTAAATATACAAATTGAAGCATCGACATAGGTTTGTAATTAATCATCATAAATGGTAAAAGAATTACACTTGAGAAAAAAGAAAAATAAAATACTATGGTATTAGCTTTTTCTTTTCCTCCAAGTGCCCTTACACAAGTATATGCAGCAGCTGCGGAAATTCCTCCAAGAACGCCTATTAATGAAGGAATTACATCTAAAGAAAATTGTGGTCTAACTACAAATAACATTCCTATAAATGCTACAATCATTGCAATAATTTGTTGTGGTTTTATTTTTTCTTTTAAAAATAAAGCCGAAAAAACAATCACAAAAAATGGGCTAAGTTTATTTAACATGTTTGCATCTGATAATACTAAATTATCTATTGCATAGTAATTAAAAATAATTCCTAGTGTTCCAAATAAAGTTCTAGTAATAAGTAACTTTTGGTTTTCTTTTTTACCAACAAAACTATCCTTATTCTTAATAACTAAAATGAATGCTACAAATGCAGCTATAATATTTCTAAAAAACGCCTTTTGAAAAGAAGGCAAATCTCCTGCAAGCTTTACAAATGCTGACATCATTGCAAAACCAAAAGCAGATAATATTATATATATTATACCTTTACTTCTATTACTTAAATTCATAACTTCCTCCTTATGAAGCTAATTATAACATACTTATTGTTAATAGATGTTAAATAAAATGCTCCTTATTTTATTATAAGACCTAATAATTGCGATAATTCTACTGCCTGCATCATTGATACTGTTACTCCTCTTAATTCTTTTCCTGTTAATAATATCCTACTTATATCAGAATCAGTAAAATTAATGCCTTTAAGATTAACATTCAATTAAATTTTGTTGTATTTTAGGCTTTACAACTTTATTTAACTTGGTCATTTTGGTCACCACTTTCTCCAATAATTATACATATAAAAAAATAAAAATCCAATTAATTCTTATAATTTTATACTTTTCTAAACATCAGAAAAAGAGTTGACTCCCCCACGTGTCAACTCTTTTTTATAAATACTTAGAGAAATTCTTTATTAAATTCTAAACTAGAATATAAATCCTAATGGAATTCCAAAAACAAAGAATAGGATTAACATTATTGTCCATGAGATTAAAAATGCCATAGAATACGGGAACATTAGCTTTATCATATCCCCTAAAGTATATTCAGGCTTGTACTTTTTCATAAATACTAATATTATACCTGCATATGACATAAGTGGTGATATTACATTAGTTGATGAATCTGCTACTCTATATGCTGCAGCAACCATATCTGGCGTTAATGAAGAATTAACTTGATATAACATTGGTATAAATATTGGTCCAAGTAACATCCATTTTGAAGTCAATCCACCAACAAAAAGATTAATTATTGCTGTTACTATAATAAATCCTATCAATAATAAAATTGGATATTCTGAAATTCCTAAGGCTTCTAAACCTGTAGCACCTAAATAAGTAATGTACGTACCTATATTCGAATAGCTAAGTAATGCTAGGAAATTGTATGAGAAAAATGTTAATACTAAAACATATCCCATGTTACTCATTTGATTAGACATTCCTTTAACTACATCCATAGCTGAAGTAAATTTCTTAACCTTTATTCCATAGAATACCCCTGGTAAAAAGAAGATAAAAGTAATCATTAATATTATGTTATCCATTATAGGTGTAACTTTACTTCCTTCTTCTGTAACATAAGGTGCTAAAGGACCAAATGCCATTATTGCAACTATTGCCAAAGCGCTTATAAATCCAAGACCTGCCCACTTTAAAGCCTTGTTTTCTTCGTCAGTAACAGTAAAATCATTCAAATCCATTCCTTCTGGAATTACGTAACTTTCTTTTTCTAACTTAGGCTGAACAAATTTCTTTGTTACAAAGTAACCAACTGCCGATAATAAGAAAGTTGAAACAAAAATAAATACATAGTGCATAGTTGCTGGATTAATTGCTTCACCAGCTGCAGTCACAAAAGGTACACCTTGTCCCTCTGCAAATATCTTTGCATTATTACCAACTATTACATCAATTGGTGTTCCAGGTATTAAGTTAGCACTAAATCCTGCTGATACTCCTGCAAAAGCAGATGCCATCCCAATTAAAGGATTCTTTTTTAATCCTAAGTATAAAAGACCTGCTAAAGGTATTAATATGATATATCCAGCATCAGTTGCTATACTACTCATAATACCTAAAAATACTAAAACTACTGGTAAAAACTTATCTGAAACTTTTAAACCTATCTTTTTTATTAATGTTGTTAAAAGTCCTGCTTCTTCCGCAATTCCTACCCCTAACATAACTATTAATATAGTACCAAGTACTCCATGTCCATATCCTAACCAATTAGTTAATAATGCATTATCAAAAATCCATCTAAAATTTTCAGCCTGAAACATATTCTTTATTTCATAAACAATTGTACTTCCATCGGCAGATAGCGTTTCAAATTGCATTCCACCCATAAATATAGTAGCTATCATTGTAATTACAAATAACCCTATAAAAATAATTACCGGATCTGGTATCTTCTTTCCTACTTTCTCAATGAAGGATGTTTTTTCATTCTTCTTCATAAAAAGCCCTCCTTTATCTTTCGTACGTGGACACATGTCCTTTGCACATAGTGTACCTTAATTATAACAAAACTTTTTAGTTTTTCAACATTTTTATATGTTTTTTATCATTTCGTTCAATAACCTTAATATTATTTTTCTTTTTGTTAATTATTTTTTATTATTTTATAGTATTATTAACAATAACCAAAAAAGGGCTGTATCTGAATGATTTAAAAATCATTGAACAGACCCCTGTCAAGTAGACAGGGGTCTGTTCATTTATTTTGATACAGCCCCTTTTTTTAATATTAATTATCGCCACTTATACTATTATTAATTAACCCATTCACTATTATATATTTGCTATTTCCAATATTGATATAATTTATTTTAACTTTATCACCTACTTTTGTCATTGCTACTTCTCGTGAAGTTTCAGTGGAAACGGAAAATATTTTATCCTCTATTCCTTTTAACTTAATATCATATATACTAGTACCATCTTTTACCACTAAACCAATTCTTTCTACTTCCCCTTCTATATTTTCATCTTTACTACCACTTCCATCTAAAGATATATTAGTATTACTTAATGTTTCTAAATATTTATTAAGGGTTCCTTGTAATGTATCTCCAACTGCTACCGTATTATAATTTTTAACATCTATCATGGCATATTTTTTAACAAGTCCATTGCTATCCTTCAAAGTTGTAAAGTAAGTTGGTTCACCTTGAATATTTATTAAATAAGGAAATGTAGCTTTATATCCATACTGTTGAACCTTTCCTTCTGCTGATTTTACTGCAGCATCCTCAGTAGCACCCGAAGTTTTATACATTGTAGTTTTACCTGTCCTTGTATTAGTTAATGTAAAACCTACTAAACTTTCATCACTACCTACAGATGTTATTCCTGTGTAATAGAAACACTCATTATTATTAAAGATTAAATTCATTCCATCTGTTGTTTTAAGCTTATCTTTATCACTAAAATTAAATACTCCATGGACTAATTGCCCCCACTTATCAATATAATTTTTTATATATTCAGTAGGTTGTATTCTATCTACCCATTCTGGAAGATTATCTATATCATAAACATTAGATTCCCCAGTTTGTGCATCCATAATTAATGCTCCTATAGCCTTTTTTTCTTCAACGCCTATAGCTGTATCATATCTTGTAATTACCCAAAAAGGTCTTCCTGTATCATCAAGTTCGAACGTAAAATCTGTATGTGCAGCTGTCATATCTCTAAGATATGCAGCTCTCTTTAAATCACTTAAAATATACGCTGAATCTAAATATTTTATATTTAATTTTTCTCCATTAAGTTCAGTAACTAACTGTACATCATTTTCATTTGTTGCACTTACTTTTATATATCCACTTGTACCTTTATAGTTGGTTATCCACTTAATTGCTGATGAATGTTCAAGCGGTGCTACATAATATAATTCACCGTTAATACTTTGTAAATTTAAATCACCTATTGTTACTTGGCTACCTAGAGATGGTATTTCCCCAAGTTTTTTATCTGCAAGTTTCCCTGCTAACTCCTTATCAATTGTAGGTAACTGCTTAAGATCAATATGTTCTATCTCACTTGAGAAATCTATTTCATCTACAGAACCAATTAAATTTCTATGTTCATTATAACTTAAAATAGGACTATATATGATTCTTACTGCCACATATAACAGAGCTACAATTATTCCTGCTCTCTTTAAAATCTCAATCCCATAAATTATTCCATAAATAATAGCTATAACCACAAATGGCGCTACTATAACAAAAGCATTTAATGTTACATCGAAGATTAAATTACCACTAAAAAACATTATTAATGCTATAACCACGTATGCAAAAAATAATACTTTAAGAAATGACTTTATTGATTGCTTGCGAACTATTCTTTCATTCCTTTTAAACTTATTAAGAAAATCCATAATCAAATGTTTTAACTTATCTTCATTAAAATTAAAATTCCCATCATTCATTAATGTTCCTGCCTCTCCTATTAAATTGTTTTAATTATATCATAAAAAGTTATTTTATACTACATATATTGAAAAATAAAAAGATATATAATCATATTACATATCTTTTTATAAACTAATTAATTTTCAAAATCTTCAATTCTAATTATATTATCAATACTACTTACAGATTTAAGCTTAGTCATAGTATCAACTGCACCCATTACATTTTTTTCATCATTTAAATGAGTAACTAAAACAAGATCAACGCTATTTCCTTTTTTCACCGCACCTTTTTGTATTACTGATCTTAAGCTTACATTATATTTTCCAAAAACAGTACTGATTTCAGATAAAACACCTGGCTTATCATCAACAGTTGCTCTAATATAATACTTACTTCTAACTTCACCCATTGAGAGAATTTCTTTGTTCCATAAATTATTCTTTACAACCTTAATAGGATTTTCAAAGTTAATATTTGTTCTAACAATCGAAATAATATCAGAAACTACTGCACTACCAGTTGGTAAATCTCCTGCCCCACGTCCATAAAACATTAAATCTCCTACTGCATTTCCTTTTATAAATACTGCATTAAAAGAATCATATACATTAGCCAAAGGATGTGTTTCAGGAATCATAGTTGGATGTACTCTAAGTTCAAGCTTGCCTTCTCTATCTTTTACTATTGCAAGAAGTTTTATTACCATTCCAAAATTCTTGGCATATTCCATGTCTACATCAGTAATTTTAGTAATTCCTTCTCTATACACTTTATCAATATCTATTTTAGTACCAAAGGCTAAAGACGATAAGATAGCTAATTTGTATCTTGAATCAAATCCTTCGATATCAGATGTTGGATCAGCTTCAGCATATCCTTTTTCTTGTGCTTCTTTAAGTACATCTTCAAAATTACTTCCTTCAAGTTCCATCTTACTTAAAATAAAATTAGTAGTTCCATTTACAATTCCATAAAGTTGCTCAATTTTATTTGCTGTTAAACTTTCATTTATAGATTGTAATATTGGTATTCCTCCAGCTACTGAAGCCTCGTAGTTTAGCATTACTCCTTCTTCATCAGCTTTCATGAAAAGCTCATCTCCACCAGTAGCTATAAGCATTTTATTGGCAGTAACTATTTGTTTTTTTCTATTCATTGCTTGAAAAATATAGTCTTTAGCAGGATTAATTCCACCCATTACTTCAACAACTATTTTTATAGAATCATCATTTAAGATTTCACTGAAATCAGTAGTTATTAATTCATCAGGTACATCAATTCCCCTATGTTTATTTTTATCTCGTACAAGGATTTTAGCTATTTCTATTTTGCATCCTGAACGTTTAATTATTTCTTCTTCATTTTCTTTTAGAATCTTCCAAACTCCACGTCCAACATTCCCCAAGCCTAATAACGCTATTTTTACTTTTTTCAATTTATAATCCCCCTTCATAGCCCCATTTTTTGTACTTATATCTATTATATTACTTTTTTGTTCATTTTTAAACATCCACTTGCTATATTGATATTTTCTTTACCTAAATAAATAAAAGTAATTTTTATAAAACATCATAATAAAATTAATAGTGATAAACCAATTTATAGGAGTATACAATGTTTAATTTAGATTTTAATTCAATCTTCCCAATTTTTTTATCTTTATTAGCTGGATTAGCAACTGTTGTAGGTGCATTTATGGTCTTCTTTTCAAAAAATAATAATAAAAGAATAATTACCTTTGCATTATCTTTTTCAGCAGGAGTTATGATAACCATCTCTTTTACAGATCTTCTTCCTACTGCTGAAGAAACTTTAATAAAAGTTTTTGGAAAAGTAAATGGTACTTTATATTCTCTACTATTTTTAATTATAGGAATCATTATAGCAATGCTTATAGAACTTTTCATTCCATCAGGCGAAGGCAACTTTATTTCAGATAATAACAACTCAAAAAAAAATCTTTTTAAAGTAGGTTTTGTTACTATGATTGCATTAATGCTACATAACTTCCCAGAGGGTATAGCAACATATGTTTCAGGTTACCAAAATACAACTTTAGGAATATCTATAGCTATTGCTATAGCTCTTCATAATATACCAGAAGGTATCTCTATAGCTATGCCCATATATTATGCAACTTCAAGCAAGAAAAAAGCATTTAAATACACTTTTATTTCTGGTATAGCAGAGCCTGTTGGTGCTATTTTAGCATTTATTTTCTTAAAACCATATATAAATGATATTATTCTAAGTATCATTTTTGCATTAGTTGCAGGAATAATGATTTATATTGCTTTTGATGAACTTATTCCTGAAGCAAGAATATATGGATACAAATTAATATATATAATTTCTCTAATTATTGGAATATGTATCATTCCATTAAGCCATGCTTTCTTAAATTAAGTATCACTTAATTTAAGATAATGAAATCTTTTACTAATAATAAATAAAAATTTTAATATCATTGCTATAGGGCAACTTATTTCTCTACTAGGTAATTCCCTACAAAAATTTGCTCTTTCACTTTACGTACTTGATATTACAAAATCAGCAACTATTTTTTCGTTATTAATTTCTATTGCTATAATTCCTCAAATACTCTTTTCACCAATAGGTGGTACTATTGCTGATAGATTCAATAAAAGAAATATTATGATAATCCTTGATATCATCTGTGGAATTCTTATTGTTTCTATGTCTTTCATTGCAAAACTCCATGTTAACTTTAGGAATTGCATTAATTGTATTCATAATAGCACTTTCAGTAAAAAAAATATTTACAAATACAAATTCAACTATTATAGGAGAATAAAAAAACAGAGGCTGAAATTCAAAATAAACTTCAGCCTCTATTTTTATATTCTAACTAATATTTCATTAATTTCATCACTTACTCGTATTCTCTCATCATATACCCATTGTACATCAAAATCCAAATTAAATAATTTACAAAATGAATAATACATATTAATCTTTTGATAATAAATCTCCAGTTCATCTAAATTTCCTGATAAAATCACAGGTCTTGTAATTGTCTTTGACTTAACAATGAAAAGTTCATCTACAAAGAAAAGAAACTGCTCCATAAGTGAATCTTGAGTTACATCAAAAGGAACTTTTAAAAGTTTCCATTGGACTTCCTCTTTAAGCTTATATGATTTCAATTTATCTAATACAATTATATAATCGCTAATATCCATCTTTCTATAATAATCTAATTTTTCTTTTCTTGTACTCCAAAGAGCAAGTTTTTCGATAAGTGGCAATGTCTTTATTCTTAGAATAGCATCAGTTGGACCTATAACTGCTTTTCGAATATCACTATCATCTTCTTGAAGCTTTTCGTTAATGAATTCATTATTTTTTCCTACAGAAGCTACATATCCTTTTTCATAAATGCCTATTCTTCCTGCTCTACCTGCTATTTGTTTTACTTCTTGAGATTTTAAATATCTTACTTCTTCACCATCAAACTTCTTAATAGATAAGAATATAATTCTTCTTATTGGAAGATTAACTCCCATTCCTATAGCATCAGTAGTTATTAATACCTTTGTTTCTTTATTTATAAATTCTTCATATTGCTTTTTTCTTACTTCGGCAGGAAGATCTCCGTAAATTATACTTGATCTTATTCCTTTTTCAGAATACTCTTGTGCTAATTCTAAAACTCTCTTCTTAGAAAATAAAACTATAGCATCTCCTTCTTGAATATCTTTAGTTTTAAATTCATCAGTTTCGACAATTAAAGGTATTCTTCTCTTGTATTCAATTATTTCATAAGGTTCCTTACAATCCTTTAGTATTGTTTCTATAATATTTTTAGCATTCATTGCACCACAAACATGTACTTCTTTTGCTCTAACCCCTAGCAAAGCTCTACTCCATGCTGCTCCTCTTTGCGAATCATCAATCATTTGAATTTCATCAATAACTGCGACTTCATATTGTTTCTTTAAGTTAAGTTTTTCAATGGTACATGATACATGAGTAGCACCAGGATTGGTTATTTCCTCTTCACCAGTTTGCAAATCACATATAACGCCTTCTTTATTTAATCTCTCAAAATTTTCAAGGGCTAAAATTCTAAGAGGCGACAAGTATACCCCAGCTTTGCATTTCTTCAATGCTTCCATTGCATTATATGTTTTTCCTGTATTAGTATCTCCTAAATGTATAATAAATTTCCTTACCATTCCTCTAGTTTCCCTATATTCATCTTTAGGGTTTCCCGGGAAATTATTCTCAAATTCTTCTGATATCATCTTTGGTATATGTTTTTTGGTAAGTACAGTCATTATTCCAGAATTCAAAAGAATCTTATCATTATTTCTTACTACATCATAATAATCAAATTTAGTATCATTCTTTTTATTATAGTCCTCTAAAATTCTCTTAGAAACATACTCTAAGGCATCTTCATATCTATCTAAAACTTCATCATATTCTTTAAAACCTTCCTTTTCCATTTCTATAAGCAAAAGAATCTTTTTTCTTATAGTAGATTCTTGTTCATGAAGTGCTCCTCCCTTTGAATGGTGAGCTATTTCTTCTATTTGATTAATCTGTGTTTTTAATTTTTTAAATTCTCTTTGTGCTGCGTTTTTCTTCATATTCCCCTCCAAAAACCGTTTCTCTTATGTATATTATACATTAATTACTAAAGTTATTATAAATACTTCTCTAATTATTAAAATTAATAACATATTTGCAAGTTTATCATAAATTAGATGTATAAAGAATTTATTAAATAAAAGTTTTAACCATAGATATTTACTTATGGAGGTGATATTTTTTAAATCTATATTAAATTTAATTTTTAGCAAGGAGGTTATTGTCATTATCTGGAGGTTTTAGATGTTTGGTTATATAAATTCTGTGAATAGCGAACTAAAAATAAAAGATTTTTATATTTTAAAAAGTTATTACTGCGGTTTATGTATGACTATAAAAGATAAGTATGGAAATTTACCCCGCATAGGATTAAATTATGATACTACGTTTTTTGCTATACTTTTTGATTCAATAAATATCGAAGAAAGTAAAACTTTTCAAACAAAATGTATTAAACATCCCCAAACTAAGCAAACATGTATTTTAAAAAATAAAGCATTAGACTATGCCGCTGATTTAAATATTGCTCTTTTATACTACAAATCTTTAGATGATGTTTTAGATAAGAATAATTTTAAAAATCGCAGTCTATCGAAAATTTTACTAACTTACTATAAAAAGCTAACACATAAAAATATAAATAAAATTATAGAACCTAATCTAAAAAAACTTCATACTTATGAACTTGAAGGTAACTTTAACAATCTTGATGAAATTTCTCATCCATTCAGTCATATAATTGGTCAAATTTTAAAAGAAATTCCTTTTAAATTAACTAAGGATACTCCTAAAGTTCGAGAAACTCTTTATAAATTTGGATATTCACTTGGAAAATGGATTTATCTTATCGACGCCATAGACGATTTAAAAAATGATATGGCGGAAGATTCATTCAATCCTATAAATAAAATATATAATTCTAGTAATTTTTGTTATAGCAATCTCATTATAGATATAAAAGAATACATGGATTTTGTTTTAATGACTTTAGCACTTAACTGTAGTGATTTTTTAAATGATCTTCCAATAATAAGAAATCAAGCTATTATAGACAATATAATAAACCTTGGTCTAATAGATAAATATTCAACCATCTCAGAATCTTTATAAAATAAATCATTAAGTAAAGGAGGAAACTAATATTATGGATCCTTACAAAGTTTTAGGTATTTTACCTCACTCTTCTGAATTAGAAGTAAAAAATGCTTATGATAAATTAGTTGAAACATATAATTTAGATGATTTACAAGATGATTCTATCCGCTCATTCTATGAAGAAAAACTTAATGAAGCAAATGATGCTTATAGAATAATTGTTCATAATCTAGCATGTGAAGAAGTTAGAGATCTTATTGATAGCGATGATTTTATTGCAGCAGAAACTAAATTAAATATGGTATCTGATGTTTCATCTGCTGAATGGAATTACTTAAAAGGCGTACTCTTACTAAAAAAAGGCTGGATAGATTCTGGTGTTAACCATATAAAAAAAGCTGTTTCTCTAAATCCTTATAGTAATGAATATACAAGTGCTCTTAAGACATTAAATCAAAGAGTTAGTGCACTAAAGAGAAATTATAATGGTGCTCAAGGTTCTCAAAACCAAGATATGAATTTATGTAATAATTCTAATAACCAAAATAAACCTGGTCTTTGTTAATAATAAAAAAAGCATAACTAAAAAAACAGTTATGCTTTTTATTTATTCTTTATTTTCTCTAGCTACATCTAAAGTATTTCTTACTTTATGAGCTGTGTCACCATCAAAATCATGAGATATTTTATCTTCTTTGATAGATTGTTCCCTTTCATATTGCCCTAAAACATTTTCCTTAGTACTTTTAGAGACTTTAGCATTTTTTCTTACTTCATTCGCTATAGTACCATCTATCTTACCTATAGCTTTATTAATTTGCTCTAATCTTCGATGAATATAATCATTTTTGAAAGGATGCTTCGGATCAATCTTTAAATCAAGTTTCTCGTATTGATTATCACTTTTTATTTGATTCAATTCCTCTATTTTGCCTTTTGAAAATCCAAACTTTATTACATCATTTAAAGAATGTGCTATTATAACTCCATCTCGAAGTTCTTCTCCCTCTTGAAGATTTGCATCTAAATTATTTGAGCTACTTTGATTTTCAACGTTTTTTTGTTGTTCTTGCATTTTTTCTTCTTGTTCTTGTGCCTTAATTTGATTAATTTGGCTTTCTACATTTGTGATTTCATCATCAACTACTTGAAGTTGCATCTTTTTAGTATCTGGATCCAATTCAGTATCTGTTTGAATTTGAGTTCTCTTTTCCTTATATTCTTCAAGAGTTTTCTCCAGACTTTCTATCATTTTATCATAATTACTATTAGTCTTTTCTTTTGTTTGATTAATTTGTGTTGTATTATGATTTAATTGATTAAATATAGTTTTTTGAATAATCACATTGCTCTTCTCCTTTTTATAGAGATAATTTACTAAGTACTTCATCACTTAAAATATCTTTTAAGGATTGATTTTCTAATATCTTTTCTCTAACTAATTTTTCAAGAACTTTATTCTCTTCAATCTTCCCAGTTAATGATGATTCAACAATAACATCTTCATTTTTAGTTTGCATTATTTCATTTTTTATTTTCTCAAATGGTTCTTTAGATTTTTCATCTTGTCTACTATTTTCACGCCTTACAAAGCTAATATTATTACACTTTGTCACCTTTTTTCTTTCATCCTCAAGAATACTAGCTACTGAAAAATTCATATTATCATACATAGCAATTACCTCCTTTTGATTATTTATACTATATTATCGTATGTTTCACATAATTACTTTATTGTTAATTAATGTAACAAAAAACTTTTAGACATATAGCCTAAAAGTTTTATATAATTATAGCTTTTTTCCATTAAATAAAGGAATGAATATTAACCAATTCATTCCTTTATTAAAACAAACTATTTATCTTCTTCTTGCTTTACTATACTAATTCCAAGTTCATCAAGCTGTTTTTCATCAGCTATGTTAGGAGCTTCACTTAAATAACAATATGCATTTTGATTTTTAGGGAATGCAATAACGTCCTTTATGTTATCAGTTCCAGCTAAGAACATTATCATTCTATCAAAACCAAATGCTAATCCACCATGTGGTGGTGGTCCAAATTTAAATGCTTCTAATAAGAATCCAAATCTAGCCCAAGCTTGTTCTTGAGTAAATCCTAAAGCCTTAAACATTCTTTCTTGAAGTTCCATATCGTGTATTCTTATAGAACCTCCACCTAATTCTTCACCATTTAGTACTAAGTCATAAGCCTTAGCTCTACATTTTCCTGGATCTGATTCAATAATATCTAAATCTTCATCCATTGGTGCTGTAAATGGGTGGTGACAAGCTGTATATCTTCCTTCTTCTTCACTGTATTCGAATAATGGGAATTCAGTAACCCATGTAAATTTAAATTCATTTTTATCTTTTATTAAGTCAAATTGCTTTGCAAGTTCAAGTCTTAATGCACCTAAACTTTGGAATACCACAGAATCTTTATCTGCAACTATAAGCACTGCATCTCCTGTTTCTGCTCCCATAGTTTTAGTTATCTTTTCTGTAACATCATCAGTTAAGAATTTAGCTATAGAAGACTTAATTCCTTCTTCTTTATATTGAATCCAAGCAAGACCTTTAGCTTTATATGTTTTAACAAATTCACCTAATTTATCAAGAGGCTTTCTTCCAAGAGATGCTCCTCCCTTTAGGCATAAAGCTCTAACTGATCCACCATTTTCAATTGCAGATTTAAATACAACAAAGTCCATATCTTTAACATCTTCAGTTATATTGGTAATTTCCATACCAAATCTTATATCAGGCTTATCAGAACCATACTTTTCCATAGCATCTTTGAAAGTCATTCTTGGAATTGGAAGTTTAACTTCATGACCAATTACTTCTTTAAATACATGTGCTATTAATCTTTCATTTAATGACATTATATCTTCTTGTTCTACAAAGCTTAATTCCATATCTACTTGCGTAAATTCTGGTTGTCTGTTTGCTCTTAAATCTTCATCTCTAAAACATTTAACAATTTGATAGTATTTATCAAAACCTGATACCATTAATAATTGTTTGAATATTTGTGGTGATTGAGGTAATGCATAAAACATACCTGGATAATTTCTTGAAGGAACTAAGTAGTCTCTTGCTCCTTCAGGAGTTGACTTTGTAAGCATTGGAGTTTCAATATCTAAAAACCCTTCATTATCTAAGAAATCCCTAATAGACTTTGCCGCCTTATTTCTTATTCTAAAGATTTTTTGCATATCAGGTCTTCTTAAATCTAAGTATCTATATTTTAATCTAATTTGTTCTGATGCATCTAATCCTTCTTTAATATATATTGGTGGAGTATCTGATTCTGAAAGTATTTTTACACTTTCACACTTTAACTCAACCATACCTGTTTTCATTGCTTCATTTGGAGATTCTCTTCTAACTACTTCTCCTGTTACTGCAATACAGTATTCTGGTTTAATATTCTTGGCTTTTTCAAAAGCTTCAGCATTGATTTCTTCACCAAAAACGACTTGCATTATTCCTTCTCTATCTCTTAAATCAATAAAATCAAGTCCACCTAATTTTCTATTTCTTTGAACCCAACCCATAAGAGTTATTTTTTGACCAACATGGCTTTCTCTTGGCTCTCCACAGTACATGCTTCTCTTTAGTCCGCCTAAAGCTTCACCCATTTTTTTCATTCCTTTCCTATCTAATAGTCTCAGCTATTTTTTCTATATCATCAAGAGAAACTTCAAAAATCTCTCCATCACACATTCTTTTAAGCTTAATTACTTTATTACTAAGTTCATCCTCACCTAAAATAGTTGTAAATCTTGCTCCAATTTTATTAGCATATTTCATTTCAGCTTTTATACTTCTACCCATATGGTTAATTTCTACTTTAACTCCATTTTGTCTCAAGTTATTAGCTAAAACGAAAGCTGATTTATACGCCTCTTCACCTCTTGCACCAATATATAATGCATAATCTTCTTCTTTAGGAATTTCAATACCTTCCTTTTCAAGAGTTAAAATCATTCTTTCGATTCCCATACCAAAACCAATAGCAGCCATATCTGGTCCGCCTAGTTCTTCTATCATTTTATCATATCTTCCTCCACCACATACAGTAAAGTCATCATTTAATATTTCAAAGATAGTCTTAGTATAATAATCTAATCCTCTTACTATACTTGGATCAATAACATATGGAATATTCAAAAGATTTAAAAACTCTTTTACTTTCTCAAAGTGTTTAGCACAGTCATCACAAATAAAGTCTAATATTTGTGGTGCATTTTTAGTTATTTCATTACACTTCTTTTCCTTACAATCAAGAATTCTCATTGGATTCTTTTCAAATCTGTCTTTGCATGTTGGGCAAAGATCATCATAGTTTTCCTTTAAAAATTTCTTTAATGCTTCATTATACTTAGGTCTACATTCACTACATCCTAAGTTATTAATATGTAAACTTAAATTCTTAAGTCCTAATTTCTTTAGAACTTGCATAGCAAAAGCAATAACTTCTGCATCTATTGAAGGTTCCTTTGAACCAAACATTTCAACACCACATTGATGGACTTGTCTAAGTCTTCCCTTTTGGACATTTTCATATCTAAAACATGGAGTCACATAAAATAATTTTGTTGGTTGAACTTCGTTAAAAAGTCTCCCTTCTATAAAGGCTCTAACAGCTGGTGCAGTACCTTCAGGTTTTAATGTAATACTTCTATTTCCTTTATCATTAAAAGTATACATTTCCTTTTGTACAACATCAGTAGTGTCTCCAACACCTCTTAAAAATAACTCTGTATGTTCAAAAATTGGAGTTCTTAATTCTCTCATACCAAAATTTTTAGCAACATTTTTGAATGTATTTTCAATATAATGCCACTTATACCCATCTTGTGGTAGCATGTCTTTAGTTCCCTTTGGTGCTTGCATTTCCATGTGAATCCTCCTTATTTATATAACGTATCAAGTAATTCTATTTTACCTTCTACCATTTCATCAATTCTTTTAATGTATTCTCTGGGATCTTTAACGTTACCAAATCGTTCTATTCTATTTTCTTCTAAGAATACAACCTTTGATACAGCATCTGCTCCAAGAGCAATTATTGTCTGTTTATCTTCTATCATTTCAATATTATAAAGACAATGTTTTCCCTCTTTTGCATATCCCACATTCTCCATGTCTCCAACCATATTTTTTTGTCTGTACATATAATATGGAGTTAAATTCAATTCTTCAGACAATCGCTTACTTTCAGCATACATTTTCATAATTTCCTCTTGGCTCTTAAGACCTAAACCTTTTTTTAGCAAGAAGTTTTCATGCATTATTGAGCCTCTTTTAATGGCTAATCCATGAACAGTTAGACTATCTGGAGAAAGTTTCTTTATTTCTTCTACTGTATGATGTGCTTCCTTTAGCCCTTCCCCTGGAAGTCCTATTATCATATCCATATTTATATCATCAAAGCCTAATTCTCTTGCCATATAATATTTTTCTATAACATCTTTGGATGTATGTCCTCTTCCTATAAGTTTTAAAGTCTCATCATTCATAGTTTGAGGATTTATACTTATCCTTGTAACATTATATTTCTTCATAGTCTTAAGCTTCTCAAAAGTTATTGAATCTGGTCTACCACATTCTACAGTAAACTCTTTAACATGTCTATTCTCTACAAAGGAATTATATATCTTATTCATAATATTTTCAAATTCATCTTCATTTATTGAAGTTGGTGTTCCGCCCCCAAAATAAACTGTCTCTATATTTAATCCTTTTTCATCAACATATTCCTTTATTTTATCAATTTCATAAGTTAAACACTGTAAATATTCTTTAACGATTTTTTTATTCTTTCCTCCTATTGGGTTAGATGCAAAAGAACAATAAAGACATCTAGTTGGACAAAATGCCATTCCTACATAAATTGCAATAGACTTTTTATCTTTATTTACATATTTCTCTTCGTTTTTTGCTATATCAATACATAATCTTGACTTTTCCGGCAATGTATAATGATTTTCATAAAAAATATCTTCTATTTCTTTTTCAGTTTTTCCATCCCTTAAATGCTTTAAAGCTATCTTAGATGGTCTTATGCCTATAAGTGTTCCCCATGGATAGATACACCCTGTCATTTCTTTTAATGATTTAAAAATAAGCTTTTTAGCTGTTTCTTTAACCTTTTCATCTTCTCTTCTAAGAGCTTCTCTATGGTATTCTTGATAATCAAAGATTACTTTATCAGAAAAAATCTGAACATTATAATCTCCCTCTACCTCTGAAAATTTAATTTCATGTAAAGGGAAATATATATTGAAAGCATGATACACATCATATCTCCATTTAAAATCATTTAATTTAATGCTTATTTCCATATTATCTCCTATCCTAAGAAAGGATTGCTCCTTTTTTCAAAACCTATAGTTGAACATGGTCCATGTCCTGGATACACTTCAACATCTTCGTCTAAAACCAATAAATTTTCTTTAATACTTCTTATAAGTTCATTGCCATTTCCACCATAGAAATCACTTCTACCAACAGCACCTTGAAATAAAGTATCTCCAGTAAAACATTTATTATCTACTAAGTAGCAAACTCCACCTGGAGTATGACCTGGTGTTTCGATAACACTTATTATCTCTTCACCTAATCTAAGTGTATCATCATGACTAACATAACCATCCGCTTTTCTTAAGTCACCAAAAACGTAATTTTCAACAGCCATAGCTTCTTCATCCTTTTTATTAATATAGAAAGGTACTTTATATTCATTAGCTAAAGCTTCAACTGCACCAACATGATCTGCATGACCATGAGTTAATAGTATAAACTTAATATTACACTTCATTTTTTCAATTGTATTTTTAATTCTTTCAAAACTTCCGCCTGGATCTATTATAGCTGCATCTTTTGATTTCTCATCCATAATAATATAACAATTTTCTTCATACATTCCTGCAATTAATGAATTTACTATCATTTATAACACCTCATTCTTAAAAGTTTCTTTTACTGTCCAATAATAAAGTTACAGGGCCATCATTTTGTATATCAACCTTCATATCTGCACCAAATTTACCCGCTTCAACTTTTAGACCACTTTTCTTTAATTCTTTTAAAAATTCTTCATATAGTTCTATTGCTTCATTTCCTCCCATAGCTTCCATAAAATTAGGTCTTCTCCCTTTTCTACAGTCTCCATAAAGAGTAAACTGAGAAATCACAAGAATTTCTCCCTTTACATCAAGCAAAGATAAATTCAACTTATCATTTTCATCTTCAAATACTCTTAGATTAATTATTTTTTCCTTAATATATTTTAAATCTTCCAATGTATCTTCTTTTGAAATTCCTAATAATACATTGAAACCTCTATTTATCTTACCAATAATTTTCCCATCTACACTAACTTTTGAAGAAGAAACTCTTTGTACTACTGCTCTCATTTTCTATCTCCTAGTTATTCATTCTATATACGTCTAAAACTCCTTGAAGTTTTCTAATTTTCTTCATAAGTTCAGTTAATTGTTCCACTGAATTAATCTTAACTTTAATAGTAATTAATGCTTCATTTCCTTTACCTGAAATTGCATTTAATGAATTAAGATATAATTTAGAATCTGTTATCACCATAGTTATATCTGAAAGTATTCCAATCTTATCCTCACATTTAGCTCTAATTTCAGCTATATATGATGCACCTTTGGTAGTTCCCCAACTAACTTCTACAACTTTATCCGCATCATGTGCCATTAATGATTTTAAATTACTACAATCAGTCCTATGAACAGATACCCCTCTAACTTTTGTTATATATCCTAGTATTTCATCACCAGGAACTGGATTACAACATCTTGCAAATCTAACCATTAAGTTGCTTTCACCTTTAACTGTAATGCCTATCTTCGCTGCATCAGTATTAATTCTTTCACCTTTAGCAATTTGCTCTTCAATTAGCTTATTTTCAAGTTCTTCTGAATGTTTAACCTTATCTAGCTCATGTTCATGTTCTTCTTTAAGTCTTGCAACAAAATTTGAAGCTGATACAATTCCAAGACCAATACTTGCATATAAATCCTCTGTATTATGTATATTATATCTCTTGGCTATTTTTTCATAGCTATCTCCATTAGCAATCTCTGATAATATAGTAGATTGCTTTTTTAATTCTTTTTCTAGAAGTTCTTTACCTCTATTTATGTTCTCATCTTTTTTAGCCTTCTTAAACCAAGCTCTTATTTTGCTCTTAGCTTGATTACTCTTAGCTATATTTAACCAGTTCATACTAGGTCCTTTTGATGCAGATGATGTTATTACTTCAACTATTTCACCAGTTTTTAATTTATAGTCTAAGGAAACAATTTTACCATTTACTTTAGCACCTATACATTTATTTCCCACATCAGTATGAATTCTATAAGCAAAATCTATAGGTGTACACCCATTTGCCAAATTGATAACTACACCTTTAGGGGTAAATACAAAAACCTCATCTGAAAATAAATCTATTTTAAATCCTTCCATAAACTCTTCTGCATCTGAAGTTTCTTTTTGCCATTCAAGCATATCCCTAAGCCATACTAATTTCTTCTCAAAATTCATCTCTCCTTCTTCTGAAGAGTTTATGCCTTCTTTATACTTCCAGTGAGCAGCAATACCATATTCTGCTGTTTTATGCATATCAAAAGTTCTTATTTGAATTTCAAAAGTTTTCCCTTGAGGTCCAATTACTGTAGTATGTAGTGATTGATACATATTAGGTTTTGGCATAGCAATGTAATCCTTAAATCTTCCTGGAATAGGCTTATATATTGTATGAACAATACCTAACACCCCATAACAATCTTTTACTGAGTTAACAAGTACTCTTATAGCTGTTAAATCAAAAATTTGCTCTAAGCTTTTATTCTTAGTAGTCATTTTTCTATATATACTATAAAAATGTTTTGGTCTTCCGTCTATATCTGAATCAATTCCAGACTTTTCAAGATTTTGTCTTATTTCATCAATAATTTTTGAAATATAACTTTCTCTTTCAACTCTTTTTTCTGCAATATCTTTTACAAGTTCATAATATTCTTCTTCATGAAGATATCTAAAAGATAAATCCTCCAATTCCCACTTTATTTTAGACATACCTAATCTATGAGCAAGTGGTGCATAAATATCTAAAGTTTCTTTTGATTTCAACTTTCGTTTTTCTTCAGGCATATATTTCATAGTTCTAAGGTTGTGTAATCTATCTGCTAATTTAATGATTATTACTCTTATGTCCTTTGCCATAGCAAGAAGCATTTTTCTAACATTATCTGCTTGTTGCTCTTCCTTTGTTTTATATTCAATCTTCCCAAGTTTCGTAACACCTTCAACAAGAGTAGCAACTTCTAAATTGAATATTGAAGCCATTTCATCAAAAGTACAATTTGTGTCTTCTAAAACATCATGCAGTAATCCTGCCACTATAGTACTTGTATCCATTCCTAATTCTGCTAAAATTTTAGCAACTTCAACAGGATGCATTATATAGGGTTCTCCAGACTCTCTTTTCTGATCCTTATGAGCTTCTTTTGCAAACTCATATGCTTTTATTACAAGATCTATGTCAACATTCATACAATTTTCTTTTATTTTTTCAAGCAAAGTTTCAACCATAAAGACATTATCTCCTAAACTATTCTAAAATCAAAGGCTGGTTCAAAAACCAGCCAACATTATATAAATATTATTATATATATTTTTTAACAATTTAACAAGTATTGAAACTATTTATACAAAAAAAATAAAGGTTGCATTTTAGCAACCTTTCATTATTAAAATTCGTAATTAACTAAAGATAAAACATCATATTTTCCAAGTTTTTCTCTACCATTTAAACCTGTAAGTTCAATAGCAAAATCCATTGAAGCAACTTCTCCGCCAACACTTTCAATAAGATGTGCAACAGCTTCAATTGTTCCTCCAGTTGCTAATAAATCATCAACTATAGCAACTCTTTGACCTTTTTTTATTGCATCCTTATGAATTTCTAAAGTATCTGTTCCATACTCTAATCCATAATTAACTGAAACAGTTTCTGCAGGCAATTTACCTTTCTTTCTTACTGGTACAAAACCTACTCCTAATGCATATGCAACAGGTACACCAAAAATGAATCCTCTTGCTTCAGGTCCAACTACTAAATCTATCTTTTTATCTTTTAAATGCTCAACTATTTTATCTATAGCTTCTTTAAATGCTTCGCCATCACCAATTAGTGTTGTTATATCTTTAAAGCTTATTCCTTCCTTTGGAAAATCCTCTATCACTCTGATTTTTTCTTTAAAATCCATTTTTACGCCTCCCAGCGATAATTTTTATAATTAAAACCTTAAATTACAACAGGTTTCTTTAACTTATTTAAGTATTTAGCTATTTGCGTCGCTCTATCCTTGTCTCCTGTAGTTAATAATTCCAAAACAATACGTGCATTATTCACAACACCTACTGTGCTAACTGTAGGAGTAATAAGTTCTATTATATTAACAATGTCCTCATCATTCAATTCTACAACTTCATCTAAATCTATTATAGCCCTTAAACCTTTATTGTTGGTATTAACTAAAAATTTCTTTCCTTCTCTTAGGATAACACCATTTTCGCCTCTTGATGTAACACCTGCCCATTGAGTTCCTATTAATATCAAATCTAAATATTTATTTATATTTTTCATATTATAATAAATTGCAATTGCTTGCATTAATTTAAAAGTTAATACACTAAGTGACAAATTTTTATATCTGTATTCACACCCCTTTTGTCTCGGATTAATATAGACATAATCTCTTTCTCTAATGGTTTTTTTATTCTCTAAAACTATTAGATCTATACTTAAATCATTGCAAAGCTTTACCTCTTCTTGAGATTTCAAATCAACTCCAAGGGTTATTAATAAATCAGCACCAAGAAAATCTACTGTTTCCTTAATATCTGTTATATTCACTGATTTACGACTTTCTCCCCCTTCATGTATCAGATACTCAACATCTGCATTTAGATATCTTAATATCAAACTCAATGATGCAACCGAACATATTCCATCAACTGAGGAAGTTCCATACACTACAATTTTTTTTCTATTGTTTATTGCATAGCCTAGCTTTTCAATAGCTTCATTCATATGTCTAAGTAAAAAGGGATTATATCCACTTATATAATTTGGACAATAAATACTCTCCCAAAATTTACGCATGACTACTCCTCCATAAATAAGAAAACATATATATTATAGTTTAAATTGACTATAATAGCAAACCATTTTTTGAGATTTACCTTTTTCGTATATAATAGTGCATTTATTAATATTTTTCTAAACTCCTTCTTCTATTTCTAGAAATTTTTTCACAAAAAAGATTCCATAAATTAGGAACTTTATGGAATCTTTTAAATCGAATAATTATTTTGTTGTACTTTTGTTTTTCTTTAGCTTTTTTCTTACTAAAGTCCACACTGATGGTGCAATAAAAATAGAAGAATATGTTCCTGATACAACACCAACTACTATTGGAAATGCAAAATCTCTAACAGCTGGTACACATATATAAACTGCTACTATTGTAAATAAAGTTGTAAGGCCAGTATTTATTGATCTTGCCATTGTTTGAGTTATACTCAAATCTGCAAGTTCATTTCCGCTAGCTCTTCTCTTCTTTTTACTATTTTCTCTTACTCTATCAAATATAACTATTGTAGCATTGATTGAGTAACCAACTATTGTAAGTATCGCTGCAATAAATGGTGAATTAACAGGAATATCAAATATTGCATAAATACTTAATGTTATTAATATATCATGGAAAAGTGCAATTAATGCTGCCACACCAAAATTAACCTGGAACCTTACTGCTATGTATACAAGCATAGCTACAAAGGCAATACTTAATGCAATAATAGAATTTTTAGTAAGATCATCACCTATTGATGCTCCAATTTCATTTTGTGAAACAACAACTTCTTGCTCTTCATCAATAGAATATTTTTCTTTCAATTCTTTAACAATTTCTGTTACTTTATCATTATCTAAATCTCCAGATTTTATTTCATACTGCGTATCATTAACTGTGTTAGTAACAGCATCTGATGCATTTTTCTTAACTATTGCATCAACTTCATCTTTGTCAAAATCTTCTCCAAGGTCTAATACAACTTGAGTACCACCTTTAAAATCAATACCTACATTTAATCCCTTGAAAGCTATACATCCTATTCCGGCAATAATAATTATTAAAGAAACAGCAAACCATATTTTTTTTCTTTCAACAATTTTAATAAGTTTACTTTCAGTTTTATCCTTATTTTGCTTTACTCTAAAATGAGATATTTTACTTATTAATCCCATATTAACTGCTTGATTAACTAAAAATCTTGTAACTATTAATGCAGTAAATAAACTTGTAATAATACCTATTAATAATGTTACTGCAAATCCTCTTACTGAACCTGAACCAAAGAAGTATAATACAAGTGCTGCAATTATAGTCGTAATATTTGAATCTATTATTGAAGACATGGCGTTTTCAAAACCTCTTTTAACCGAAGTTTTAACTGAAACACCCTTTTTAAGTTCTTCTCTCATTCTCTCAAATATTAATACATTAGCATCTACAGCCATACCAATTGTTAATAAAAATGCCGCAATTCCTGGTAATGTTAATGTTGCACCAACTTCTCCATATACAAATAACACTAATGTCATATATAGTGTTAATGCTATGCATGAAATAACTCCTGGTAATCCATAGTATACTATCATAAATATGAATACTAACGCTATTCCAATAACTCCTGCTTTTATAGCATTAGGCATTGCTGAAGCTCCAAGTTGTGAACCAACTGTTTGAACTGATGCTGTTTTTAATGTTACAGGAAGTGCACCTGCATTAATTAATCCAGCTAAATTTTTTGCTTCATCAATTGTGTAGCTTCCTGTAATAACAGCTTTTCCATCTGTTATTGCTGCGCTTACTGATGGTGAACTTAATACATCATCATCCATACAAATTGAAATTGTTTGACCTAAGTATGTAGATGTAGCATCTGCGAATTTACCTTGACCATCTGAGTTAAACTCAAGATTAACTTCAATAGCTCCTGTTTGTGAATTAGTTCCTACACTAGCCTTTTCAACATCAGAACCAGTTAATAAAACATCTCCATTTGGAGATTTAAAAGTAAGTTCTCCAGTTTGACTTAATGTGCTAATTATATTAGAAGAATCATATTTACCCGGTATATCAACTCTAATTCTTCTATCACCTTCTGTTGTTACAGAGGTTTCTGATACTCCAATTTTATTTACTCTAAGCTCTAATTGTTGCTTAGTTTTTTCTAAATCTTCATTTGTAACATCTTCATTTTGGATTTCCATAACTACTGAAACCCCACCTTGAAGATCTAACCCCTTAGTTATTGTTTGATCGAATGACTTTATGTGCCATGGACCAACTACGACATCACTAAAACCTAAATAGGCTGTTGCAATGATAAGCAATGTACAGACAAAAAATAGTATTCCACTTTTTAGTCTGCCACCTTTCCTTTTTGTCTTCATTTTTATCCTCCTCAGTAATAGAACCAAATTTAAAATCTAATTTACATTATAGCATACACATTTTTCATAATAAAGATATTTTATATATTAACCCCTAATATTCCTGATATAACTCCAACAATTTCATATAGTAGAAATGTCAATATAAAGTTATCACCAACTTGCCATTGACCATTTATTAATGATGTAAAAATAGTTACTACTACAAAATATATGAAACCTACTATTAATCCAGATAGCCAGCCTTTAATTTCATTTCCTTTTGCTGTTAGCACTCCACCAAAAATCAAAGCTCCAAACAAAATTATCTTATATATTATATTAGACACTCCTTTTGATACGTCAAAAACTATCATCAATGATGCTGAAATAACCAACAAAATAAAGTATGAAGCAAGCGAAAAAATTGATCCTTTTAAGCAATTTCTAAGATATTTACTATTCACCAAAACAAAACACCCCCTAATACTTCATAATATGAAATATTAAGGGGTACTATTCTAAATTACTTTTCTATTTTATTGGCAACTGCATTTTTAGCAAACTTTAATCTAACTCCATTTGGACCCGATTCTAACACCATATTTTCATCATCAATTGATATTATTTTTCCAATTACTCCGCCTCTTGTCATTACTTCATCATTTACTTTTAATTCATTAAGCATAGCGTCATAATTTTTTCTTCTCTTTTTTTCAGGAAGAATAAGTACTAAATAAAACACTCCAAAAACTAATATCATTGGTATAACTTGCATCCATATTTCCATTATGTCATCCATCCTTTACATTCTAGTTTTAAGTATATATTTTTATTAAATAATTTGATTTAAATTATTTTATTATCAAATATTATGTTTGACTATTCCATTCTTTTAATTTTCTTTCCTTGAATTCCTTATAACATCCACCATCAATAGCTTCTCTTATTTCTTCCATAAGTTTATTATAAAAATACAAATTATGAAGAACACATAATCTCATAGCCAACATCTCTTTAGCTTTAAATAAATGTCTTATATATCCTCTTGTATAGTTTCTACATGCCGGACAATCACAACCTTCATCTATAGGTCTTTTATCTAATTCAAACTTTGCATTCATCAGATTAATTTTACCATTCTTAGTAAATACATGTCCGTGTCTTCCATTTCTAGCCGGCAATACGCAGTCAAAGAAATCAACACCTCTATCAACTGCTTCTAATATATTTTCTGGTGTACCTACACCCATTAGATATATTGGTTTATCTT
>JAQXTC010000091.1 GCA_029219285.1 Clostridiaceae bacterium | reverse complement strand
AGCTCTATTTCCAGCTAAGAAATACACCCTTGTATTACCCTTATGCTTTTCAAAACTCTTTATCTTAATCATTTGCAGCTCTAAAGTATTTTTAGGATGCACTCCACAACAAGCATTTATATCAAGGTCTTCAATTTTAACAACTCTTATCCAGTCATCACTTGTTGCCAATTGTCTTCTAAGCCCCATTTTTTGAGCTTCTTTTCTATTAGTCATAATAAAGTGTACAGGATGTTGTTCCCCTATAACCTTATTAGCCCTTTTTTCAGCTATTCTAATTTGTTCAACTTCTAAATGACCAACAATATCTACATAGCTAATATCTCTGCCAAGATGAATTCCTGCAGTATTAGCATTAAAAGTACTAAAGAATACTCCCGATAATACATGCTGACCTAAATGTTGTTGCATTCCATCAAGTATATGCTCCCAATTAATCTCACACTTAACATTCTTAAGATTATTAGGCTTTTTTCCTAAAACATGATAAATCTTATCTTCATCTTCACTTATATCAATTATCTCTATACCATCAATAGTTCATTTATCAGCATCTTGACCGCCTCCCCCTGGGAAAAAGGCTGTTTTATCAAGAAGTACATAAAATTTTCCCTCTGCTTCTTTTACTTCTACAATATCTGCTTCAAATTCTTTAATATATTGATCCTTATAGTATAACTTTTCTGTCATGTTAATCACCTCATTTTTCTAATTCTTTTATTGTATCGCCAATAATTTTAATACCTTTTTTAATATCTTCATCAGAAACTCTTCCAAAGCCAATTCTTAAAGTGTCCTTTCCCTTTTCACCAGCATAGAAAATATCTCCTGGCATAAACAGTACTCCCTTTTCATAACACTTATTAAATAGAAGTCGAGAATCTAAATTATTTTTAAGCTTTATAAAAACATGAAGCCCACCTTCACCTGTTACATATTCATAATCTATATATTTTTGAGTACACTCCATTACTAGGTTATATTTATCCCTATAAAATTTTCTCACACTCTTTAAATATCTCTTAAAGGCCCCACTTTTTAAATAATAATAAAACGTGCTTTGATCTAAGAAAGAAGCATGAATAGTTCTGCCTCTTTTTACACTTTCTAAAACATCAATAAGCTTACTATCACCAATGATCCAGCCTATTCTAAGACCTGGAAATAATATTTTAGAAAGACTGCCAATATAAATAACGCCATTTCCTTCCCCAACTAAGGAAGCTAAAGGTTCTAAAGGCGATGATGAATATAAAAGTTCTTCATTAAATCCGTCCTCTATTATTGGAACTTCATATTTTTTAAAAATCTTAATAAGTTCCTTTCTTCTTTGTCCCTTAGTAACAATACCTGTAGGATTATTGTAGGATGGAATTAAATATCCAAAGGCTGGTGAATATTTATTTAAAGCTTTATCTAATTCTTCTATATTTATTCCTTCCTTATCCATGGGAATTTGAATAACTTTAACCCCATGGGCCTTCATTATCTTAATAGCTGTGTTGTGAGTAGGCTCTTCACATATTATTACATCACCTTCTTTGGTTAAAGAAGATAATAGAATATCAAAAGCTTCCGTAAAACCATTTGTTATAAGTATATCCTTATTATTTGTGATAACTTTTTTTTCTTCCATATACTGCATTAAATAATTAATAAGTGGTTTATACCCCTTTGCATAGCCATAATTTAAAAGATTAGTTTCTTCATATGTCCAGGCATCTAAGAGAGCTCTTTTAAACTCATCCAAATTAAAAAGGCTAGGTTCTGGAGCTATTGATTTAAAGGAAATCATGCCTTTTTTATATGGTTTATCAGACTTTATAATATCTGCTTCCCTTAAAGTATGTGCATAAAGATTAACCCTATCATTAAAATCAACATAATAATCATGACTTTCTTTATTACCATGAATATTAATAAAAGTACCTTTACCTCTCCTAGTTTCAATTACTCCCCTTGCTTCTAACTCTTCATAAGCTGCTATAACTGAATTCCTGCTTATACCTAAAAACTTACTTGCTTCTCTAGTAGATGGTAATTTGCTACCGAAATCAAGTTCACCTTTTTCTAAACCTTGTAAAATATGTTTTTCTAGCTGTAGATATATTGCCTCATCATTATTTAGTTCTAAGCTGGAAAAAATCATCTGTATCACTCCTGTAACGTGTCTATATCATTTAATATTTACTATAAATATAACATTTTTTACTATACAAAAAAAGTATATGACTTCAAACCTTGCTGAAATCATATACTTTATTAATTATATTAGTTATAAACCTTAGTCATTAAATTAACCATATTAGTTAATTCATATTTATGAGACATTAGTTCATCAACTATTTCCACAGTACAATCTGCATTATTTAATGAAAGTTTTACCATCATATTATTTAAATTTCCTGCATCTATAGGCACAGCATTAATTTCATTATCAACTGCTTCTTTAGCATATTCCTTAGCTTTTTTCTCACTTGTAAAAATCTTTACTGTATTGTCATCCACATGTGGCAAGAATTTATATCCTAATATTTGTGGCAAACTATATTTTGAACCAGCAACTATAAATAAAACAGTTTCCTCATATCTCATTTTATTGAAGAATTGAATAAAGGCAAAGTCTTCATCTGTAAAAACATTTTGTTGTTTTTTATTCATGGAAACAGCATTGATAAAATCCTTTAAGCTAAAGCATACCCAGTTAGCTCCATCATCAATTACAATATCACAAACTCCTTTAAATGCAGCATTATAACTAACACTTGCAAGTTCATCTATAGAAATAGGTTTTATAAGTGGTTTTCCTATTTCTACTACAGATCTTGTATGTAACATAAAGCCATTTCTTCTTGCCCAATTTTCAGCTAATTCTTTATCTGAAAAAGCCCAAATACATGCATGATTAAATTTATTATTAGCACAATAAAGTGCAACTCTATTTTTAGCTATATCTTCTAAAGTTGTATCCTTATTAAGTACAGTATAAACAAATGGTTGTAATGCAAAATTACCAAGTATTTCTTCGCATTTATTTAAATACGCTTCTCTTTTTTCCTTCGGATCTATTTTAGATAATTCACCAATTAGTTTTTGTATATTATTCTTCATGAAATAACCCCCAGTTTAACATTTGTTGTTAAGGTTATTTTATCATATATAGAATAATATTACATTAAAATATATTTTTTCTATATATATAAGCATTATTTTTCATAAAGTTCTACAGGTAAATCATCTGGATCAAAGAAGAAGGTGAACTTCTTTCCAGTAAACTCATCAATTCTAATCTCTTCACATCTTACCTTATTACTTACCAAGTGTTTTACAACATCCTCAATATTATCTACTTCAAAAGCCAAATGCCTAAGTCCACAAGCTTCTGGTCTTGTAAGTCTTTTAGGTGGATTTTCAAAGGAAAAAAGTTCAATTTGCGAAGTACCAATTTGCAAATCAAGCTTGTAAGACTTCCTTGCTTCTCTATAAACTTCTCTAATAATTTTTAGACCTAATAAATTAACATAGAAATCCTTTGACTTTTTATAATCCGAACATATTATTGCTATATGATGTATTGAATTTAACATTGGTTCACTCCTAATCTATCTAATAAATTAATTAGATTATATCAAAAAAAATGGCGCTTGAATAAACTTTATTCAAGCACCTTTTTATCAAAGCTTTCTCTCTTCTAAAAAACTTACGAGCTTAGGATGATTATTTAAAACTCTTGGTATTTTAATTTGGCTTTTAGAAATACCTTTGCCCATTAGTGAATTCTTCATTATTGAAAAACTATTGCTTTTAACTAATTTGATTTTAACTCTACTAAGCTTGCGATTATTTCTTGCTCTATCATAAGCTAAATTTGCTTTTCTAAGCTCCATATCTAAAGTTCTTTCTATTTCAATTAAGGCTTTTTCATCTATGGAATTCTTAAGTTCAAAATAGAAAGTGTATCTCCCTGGAGTTATACTATTATCCGGTATAGTTGTATAGTCTATTAACTTTAGCTTCAAATCTTTAACTGTATTTTTCATGGCCGCAGTTAGTTGATCTTCTGTTGTTTTTTCAGCAATCATGTTAAGGGCCTGATTTTTTCTATATAAAAATTCTATTACTGGCGCCTTATTATAAAAATCTACTACTCTTAAAACATCACCCAGTCTATATCTATAAAGACCTGCATAGTTAGTTACAACTATTTCATAGTTATGCCCTTTAAAAATCTTATCTATTCCATAGACTTTGGGTTTTTTCTTCTTAATATCCTCTTCTTTAATAAACTCATAAAAGACTGTATCTGGAACAATAACATATCTTATTTTATCTTTATAAGGATTAATTCCCATCATGGCTTCTGTTGCTGCATAACCTGGGGAATAGATAGGTAATGCATCAGTA
>JAQXTC010000090.1 GCA_029219285.1 Clostridiaceae bacterium | reverse complement strand
TTTATAGTATTCTCCCTATAAACTAAACCTCTATTATTATATTTTTTTCTATTAACAAATTCATCTATTTCATTAGTTGCAAAACCTAATGAAATATCAAACTGTAAGTTTATTCAACATGCATGCTTGTCCCCAAACAGCACAAAAAATGTTTTCAAAATAAGTTTTATATCTAGTAAGACACTTCTTTCTCTTACATATTTGATATCAAGCTTCATCCAATCTTCGAAATCTATATCATTTCGTCCACTTACCTGCCAATAACAAGTCAGACCTGGTTTAACGTTTAGTCGCTCTTTCATCCAGGGCTCGAACTTCTCAACTTCTTGTGGCAGACTTGGTCTTGGACCAACAAGGCTCATTTCTCCCTTTATAACATTGATCAGCTGTGGTAATTCATCAATTGAAGTTTTTCTTATAAATTTCCCAACCCTGGTAACTCTAGGATCATCTTTCATCTTGAACATCGGTCCTGACATTTCATTTTCTTTAAGTAACTTATCTTTCATCTTTTCAGCACCATTAACCATAGATCTAAGCTTATACATCTTGAATTTTCTTCCATACTTTCCCACGCGATACTGACTATAAATTACTCCACCAGGTGAATCAATCCTTATTATAATACCAATTATAGCCATAACCGGTAACAAAATAACAATACCTATCAAAGATAAGATTATATCTGCCAATCTTTTTACTGCTTTGTAAAATACTCCCTTATCGTCACTTGCATCATTCAATTTACAATCCATTGTGACATCATTAAACAAAAAAATTCCCCCTTAACATTTCCCTAAAACACACACATAATTACAAAATCCTATTATTAATTATATGACTCGTCAAATAATTGGTCAATTATTACATACATTTAATATAATGTTTTTATTTCATATATTATTAATTAAATATATTTATAACCTAAAAAAGAATATAAAAGAATTTTCTATAATTTATAGTATATCAACGTATAATTTACTGTCAAACAAGCATTTTTTATCTTTAACTATACCTTTTTCTTGTAAATGAATGATTTTTTTATTCATTTACAATTTTTATTTTTCAATTTTCCATTTTTTTCTATTTGCCGTTTACTCTTCAAAACTTCAAATCATTTTTTGTCGTTTACTGGCTTACATTTTTCTGAAATTTTTTTAAAGTTCTATATCTTTTATTTAATCTCCTTGACTTTCCTCAATTTATTCAATTTTATTACAGTATAAAAGTTTTATTTATTAATACATAAAGTAAATAATTATCTAAACATTTTTCTATTATATAAAAAAGCAGTCTGCATGAAATAAATATTTTCACGCAGACTGCTTTAAGTCATATTAATATATTCAATTATCTTCTTCGTCTCTTCCTAACTTCTTCATCTGTACCATAATAATAGTAATACTTACCTTTTGACTGTGATGTGGCATGAAGCACAGTTCCTATTATGTTAGC
The DNA here is from genome assembly GCA_029219285.1 of Clostridiaceae bacterium. Taxonomy (GTDB): domain Bacteria; phylum Bacillota; class Clostridia; order Clostridiales; family Clostridiaceae; genus Clostridium. Next base: position 8,014 of record JAQXTC010000090.1, on the reverse strand, counting down.
TCCTACTTTGTCAAGAAGACTTTTTGCTTCTTTTACTGAATCAATCTTTGTTCTTTCAGCTCTTACTACAAATACAGTTCCGTCAACTTTTGTTGAAAGTATCTGTGCATCAGTAACTGCCTGAAGTGGCGCACTATCAAGTATAACCATATCATACTTTTCTTTTAATGCATTAATAAGCTTAGTCATCATATTTGATGAAAGCATTTCAGCAGGATTTGGTGGAATCTTTCCTGATGTTAATATATGAAGATTTTCATTGTAAACTTGAATGGCATCTTCAACCTTTGCTTTACCTACTATAACTTCTGATAATCCAACCTGATTAGATAGCCTAAAATTTTTATATACTGTAGGTCTTCTAAGATCACAATCTATAAGTATTACTGACTTATCATCCTGAGCAAATGAAAGTGCAAGATTTCCTGTAACTGTAGACTTTCCTTCTCCTGGTTCAGAACTAGTTACTACAATTGATCTTATTTCCTTATCGAAAGAAGAATATTGTATATTTGTTCTTAAAGTTCTATAAGCTTCTGCTGTTATAGACTTCGGTTCCTTCTCTACTATAAACATTTTTTCTGCACCTCCTACTTAATTTTCTCTTCATCTGGTATTGTACCAATAACAGGCACTCCAAGAACTTTTTCAAGTTCTTCCTTAGACTTAAATGTATTGTTTGTGAATTCTAGCACAACAGCAATACCAATTCCTAAAATTAATCCCAATATTAATCCTATAGCTATATTTTTAGTAGTATTAGGACTAACTGGTTTTTCAGGTAATTTTACAGATTCAATTACCTTAACTTTTCCATTAGGAATAAGTTCCTGAGATTCTTTAATAAATTCTTTTGTTATAGAACCAACAAGATCTTTTGCAACATATTTGTTAGCATCTATATAGTTAATTTCAAGAACTTGTGTATCATTACTTGGTGTAACTTTAAGCTCTTTTAATACTTCTTGAGAATTTAGATTTAAATCTTCCTCACTAATAGCTTTATTTACAAGATCATTAGTTTGTATCATCTGAGCATAAGTCTTTAATAACTTTTGATACATGGTAACATCATTATTATTATAATTTTGATCATCTGTTGTAGTTGCTTCTTTTCCTATAAAAAGTTTAGTGCTAACCTGATATTTAGGTGTAATCACAAAGAAACTAAGCACCGCACTTATAATAGTACAAACCAATATAACGCAAACAATCATTTTCCATCTTTTTTGTATCGACCTTAACAATTCAATTATATCTATTTCCTTTTCTTCTTTCATATCTTGACCTCATTTTCTTTAATCACTGTTTTTATTCATTACAGATTCTTTATAGTGCTGATAAATGATATTTTCCTTTATTTTCATTACCTGAAGGACTTTTTCCTACAGGATGAAATGTTGTTACTACTTCTTCAACCATGCTTACAATATTATCATCATTATTATAACTAGCCTTTGTCAAAGTTTCTAATTGTTTAAAGAATTTTTGTATATCAAAAGGAATAGGTCTGCCTATATAAATCAACTTGTTTTCTGTTTTCTTTATTCCTTCTTCTGCCATTAGCTTTTCTTCAAACAATTTCTCTCCTGGACGTAATCCTGAATAAACAATAGAAATATCAATATCAGGCTTGTATCCTGAAAGTTTAATCAAATTACGAGCTAATGTATCAATCTTAACTGGTTCGCCCATATCTAGTACAAATATTTCTCCTCCTTGAGCATAACTACCTGCCTGTAAAATAAGACTTACAGCTTCAGGAATTGTCATAAAATATCTAACGATATCAGGATGAGTTACAGTAACCGGTCCTCCCGCTTCAATCTGCTTCTTAAATAAAGGGATTACTGAACCATTACTTCCTAGCACATTTCCGAATCTTACAGCAACAAACTGTGTAGTTCGTTTGCTTTCTTTATGACCTTCTTCTGATATTCCTATTTCATTCTTTATGTTATCTACTGTCAAATATTTATTTGATTCTGCAAAATTGCCTTTATCTAACTCACTATCTGCATGATCTTGTAAAAGCGGCAACAAATCCATTCTGCCTTCTTTACTTATTAAATCCATCGCTTGAATTATCATCTCACAAAGCCGTTTACTTGCGCCCATTATATTAGTAGGATTGACAGCCTTATCTGTACTAACAAGAACAAATCTCTGTGTTCCATTTTTTAGTGCAGCATAAGCAGTCTTATAAGTACCAACTACATTATTCTTAATTGCCTCATTAGGGCTTGTCTCCATTAATGGAACATGTTTATGTGCTGCAGCATGATACACAATATCAGGCTTATATTTTTCAAACACCCATTCTACTCGTCTACTATCTCTAACAGATCCAATCAACACATCAAGATTTAAATCTGGATATTTTCTTCTTAGCTCCTGCTCAATAGCATATGCATTATTTTCATATATATCAAAAATCACTAGTCTTTTAGGGGCATGTCCAGCAATCTGTCGGCATAGTTCACTTCCTATAGATCCGCCACCACCAGTAATCATGATTGTCTTTCCCTTTATATTTTCAAAAATCTCTTTCATATTAACTTTTATAACTTCTCTACCAAGTAAGTCTTCTACTGCTACTGCTTTCATTTTTTCCAAGGATACCTGGCCATTTGCTAATTGAAAAATACCTGGTAAAGTTTTTAATTCGCATCTTGTTTCTTTACAAATATTTAAAATTTCTCTTTTATCCTCACTAGTTGCCGATGGAATTGCAAAGAAAATTTTATCTATATTATACTTTTCAACATTCTTAAGAATACTATCACGCCCACCAACAATAGGAATACCTTCCATAAATCTACCCCATTTATTAGAATTATCGTCAATAACACAGCATGCTCTTGCACCATATTCCTTAGATATATTTAATTCTTTTAAAATTATTTGTCCAGCTGCACCAGCCCCAATTATCATAGCATTGTGAATCATTCTACGGCTTTGTTCTCTTTTTGTACGCTCTAATGTTATATATCTATAAGCAAAACGCACCATAACGACAAGACAAAATTGTAAAATAGATCCAAAAACATAATAGGAAGCTGGCATCCTGCATACAAAAATTGTAATTCCTATAAGCTGAATAAAGGAAGTGATTATAGATGATATAAGTACATGATTCAGCTCGCTAAAACTTGCAAACCTCCATATACTTTTATATAAATTTAACAAATAAAAAACTGCTAGTGCTATAATTGTATAAAATGGCGTAAATCTCAAAAACGCATTCCAATACTCTTTTGGAATACTTGAAAAACGCATGTCAAATCGTACAAGCAAAGCAAAACAATATGAAAAATTTATAGCTATAGAATCATAAATCACTAAATAAATTGATATAAGCTTCCAGTGTTCTATAAAATACTTTTTTCTTAATATATCATTTCTTTTCGCATACATCTTATTATTCTTGACTTGTTTCATATCATCCTTCATCATAATCTTATCATTAGTTCCCCCTAATTTTTTAAATACTTGATCCTTATCTGTTATATTATCAAAACCACGCATTAAAAAGAATTCCTTATATAATGCATAGACCGAATACTTTTTAACCTATTTTATAAGAATTTACTCAGTCATTTAGATTTTTTCATAAGTTAAATCACAATTAAATAACACCCTCAATCACTTAGTTTTCATTCTATCATGTATAGTTTTTTATGTAAAGTTTTAAATCATTAAATAATTTTTAAAAAAATATTTTATTTTTATCTCTTTTAATGTCATAAACATTGTAAATCGTTCTTTAAATATATCTAAAAAACTAGCTATAATCTTATTCAAAGCAACATCATTCAAGATAAACGCCATTCTTTTCTCTGCTCGACATATATTGCGTTTTTTCTCCATTTATTTTATAATAGTTATAATAGTTATAATTTTAGATTTTTTTAATTTATATTATGTGATTTAAAACAAGAAATTTTTAACAGAAAGGATTTATACAATTATGAAAGAATTTTCCAAGTCACTTCTTGCTCAACAGATTATAAATATCAGAAAAGAAAAAAGCTTGACTCAGCAAGAATTATCCGATCTTACTGGAATAAATCGTGCCATGATAAGTCGTTTAGAATCTCTAGACTATATTCCATCTATTCAACAATTAGAAAAATTAGGACAAGTCCTTAATTTTGAACCAATCGATTTATTTATAAATAAAAGTAATTCTACTCATTATAAAAAATGCACTCCACTTAATATTGCAGTTGCCGGAACAGGCTATGTTGGTTTATCTATTGCAACTTTACTAGCTCAACATAATTATGTAACTGCTGTTGATATTATCCCCGAAAAAGTTCAGATGATTAATAATAAAAAATCACCTATTCAAGATGATTACATAGAAAAATATTTGGAGGAAAAAAATTTAAATCTTACTGCAACTTTAGATGGTGAAACAGCTTATAAAGATGCATATTTTGTAGTTATCGCTGCTCCCACTAACTATGACAGTAAAAAAAACTACTTTGATACATCTGCCGTTGAAGCTGTAATTGAATTAGTTATGAAGGTTAATCCAAACGCTATAATGGTAATTAAATCAACTATTCCTGTTGGATATACTGAAAATATACGAAGAAAATATAATACAAAGAATATTATATTTAGCCCTGAATTCCTAAGAGAATCAAAAGCATTATATGATAATTTATATCCAAGCAGAATCATTGTATCTACTGATAAAAATGATGAAAAACTTGTTGAAGCTGCTCATACATTTGCTGCACTTCTACAAGAAGGAGCAATAAAAGAAAATATAGAAACTTTATTTATGGGATTTACAGAAGCAGAGGCGGTCAAACTATTTGCAAATACTTATCTTGCATTACGTGTATCATATTTCAACGAATTAGATACATATGCTGAAATGAAAGGATTGGATACAAAAGCAATAATTGATGGAGTTTGTCTTGATCCTAGAATAGGTACTCATTATAATAATCCAAGCTTTGGATACGGAGGATATTGTCTTCCTAAAGATACAAAACAATTACTTGCTAATTACGCTGATGTTCCTCAAAATATGATGTCAGCAATCGTAGAAAGCAATCATACAAGAAAAGATTTTATTGCAGACCGTGTGTTAGAACTTGCAGGAGCATATGAAGCAAATAGCACATGGGATCCATCTAAAGAAAAAGAAGTAATTATTGGTGTTTACCGCTTAACTATGAAGAGCCATAGTGATAACTTCCGTCAAAGTAGTATTCAAGGCGTAATGAAACGAATAAAGGCAAAGGGTGCTACCATTATCATATATGAACCAACATTAGAAGACGGCACTACATTCTTCGGTTCTAAGGTTGTAAATAATTTGGAAGAATTCAAAAAATCAAGCAAAAGCATTATTGCTAATAGATATGATATTTGCTTAGATGATGTAAAAGAAAAAGTATATACAAGAGATTTATTTAGAAGAGATTAAAATATATTAAATTTGTAAGGTGATACAATGAAACATAATAAAAAGAAAAAGATTATACTATCAGTATTGGCTATAATTATAATTATTATTGTTACTGGTACAATTTATATATATAACGCTTTAAATAAAGTCAAAACAAAATCTCTTAATGTCAATAATTTAGATATAACTAAATCACAAAACAATGATTATACACATAATGTGAAGAACATTCTATTATTAGGTGTAGATAACGAAGAGACTGCATCAGATACAAATATAATTCTTACAATAGATAACAATAAACATAAAATTAAGATATCCTCTATAATGAGAGATACTTATGTAAACTTAGGTAAAGGAAGACCTATAACAAAATTAAATTATGCTTATCATTACGGCGGACCTGAACTTTCAGTTAAAACTATAAATAATCTTTTTAAATTAGATATAAAGAATTATATAAAGGTAGATTTTAATGGGCTTATAAAAATAATTGACTCCATAGGAGGAGTTCCTATTAAAATAAATGATGATGAATGTAATACTATTAATCGTCATGCTATGCTTGCAGCAAAAGCAAACAAAACAACATATACACCATTAAATGGAGCTGGAACATACAATTTAAACGGTGTACAAGCAATCGCATACTGTAGATTTAGAAGTGATAAAAATTTTGATTATGGAAGAACACAAAGACAGAGACTTGTAATTAATCAAATATTGAAAAAATTAAGCAACTACCCAATAACTGAATACCCTAAAACGTTAAATAATATACTTCCTAATATTGAAACAAGCCTTACTAAGAAAGAAATATTAGAAACAGGTCTTCAGTGTTCAATGTATATTAAAAATGGAATAGCAGAAACAAGATGTCCATACAATGACTTAAAATCTGATGAAACTATAAACGGAATTTACTATATGAAATGGGATCAAAACAAAAACGTAGAAAAACTTCATAAGTTTATATACTCATAAAAACACAAACTGTTAAAAAGAGTTGCCACATAACCAACTATAATTAGTTATATGGCAACTTTATCTTTATTGTATATAAAACTTTTTATACCATTCCGCAAAGTTTTTTAATCCATCTCTCAAACTAGTATCAGGTTTAAAACCAAAATTCTTTTGAAGAGGTGTTGTATCTGCATATGTAACTGGAACATCTCCCGGCTGCATTGGTACTAATTCTTTATGAGCTTCAAAATCATAATCAGCAGGAAGTACCTCAGCTCTTATTAATTCCTCCTGTAATATTGTTACAAAATCTAATAAATTCTCAGGGTTATTATTTCCAATATTATAAACTGCGTATGGCGGTATAGGTAATCCATCTTCTCCATTCTTTCTTTCAGGCGGAGCCTGCATTACACGTTTTACCCCTTCAACAATATCATCTATATAAGTAAAATCACGTTTGCAATTACCATAATTAAATATCTTAATAGTCTCTCCTTTTAGCAACTTATTAGTAAATCCAAAGTAAGCCATATCCGGTCTTCCAGCCGGTCCATACACAGTAAAGAAACGTAATCCTGTAGAAGGAATATTATATAGTTTACTATAAGCATGAGCAATTAATTCATTAGATTTCTTTGTTGCAGCATACAATGAAACTGGATTATCTACTTTATCATCAGTAGAATATGGCACTTTTTTATTTAATCCATATACTGAAGAACTTGAAGCATACACCAGGTGATCTACTCCTTTTGCTCCATTGTCATATGAATGTCGACAAGCTTCAAGAATATTATAGAATCCTATAATATTTGATTCTATATATGCATCTGGGTTTGTAATACTATAACGAACTCCAGCTTGTGCTGCAAGATTAACTACAAAATCAGGTTTGTATTCATTAAATATTTCATCAATTAATTGTTTATCTGATATCGATCCTTCAATAAATTTCCATGTGGAATCATGACAATTAGCTATACTTTTTTCGATCTCAGCTAATCTCCATTCTTTAATATTTACATCATAATAATCATTCATATTATCAATACCTATAATATGAATTGAATCATAAGAATCTAGAAGCTCCAGTACAAGATTAGAACCAATAAAACCTGCAGCTCCTGTTATTAAAACTTTTTTACCTTTCAAATCAATATTTTTCACTTTTGTATCTTTCCTTTCTTTTGTAACACTAGTTTATAGCAAATTAAACTAATATAATCTATAGTTTCTGAGTCTTCAAATAGTCTCCAAAAAATAAGCATCCACAAATCGTATTAGAAATAGCTGAAGCAATTGCAGCTCCATAATATCCATAATTAGGAATGAATATTGCGTTTAATACGATATTAATCACTGCAGAACATGCAAGAAAACATACTGCTCTTTTTTGTTTACCTTGCGCAATATAGATTGGTTGTAATATTTTGAAAAAAATCATAGATAAACTTCCTATAAATATTACTAAAGTTACTCCAAATGCCTTTATATAGTCAACTCCATATAATATCCTAATAGCCAATTTACCAAAAAACACAAAACCTATTAATATTACACATGATGCTGCAAATGACACTTTTATCGCTTCAAACGTAGTCTTTTTAGAAAAAT
>JAQXTC010000089.1 GCA_029219285.1 Clostridiaceae bacterium | reverse complement strand
GTGTTTATAGCATCTTTATTGGTTGGAATAGGAGTAACATATGTATCAACTTTAATACCCCTTCAAAGACTTAAGAAATTAACAATTGTAGAAGGAATAAGAGATGATGAATAAATTATAGATTTTAAGAGCAAGCAAATTTAATGCTTGCTCTTTTACATATAATGATGTTTATCCTTGATAATGTAAAAAATAGGTTATAATATAAATAAAGTGAAATTAAGGAGGAGTTATGAAGATATTATTAGTTGAAGATGATATTACCTTAGCCATGGGAATTGAATATTCATTGAAGAATGAAGGCTTTGAAGTAATTAGCTGTGATACTGTAAAAAAAGCCAAGGAAGTAATTAAAGATATTGTATTCAATATGATTTTATTAGATGTTACACTGCCTGATGGTAATGGGTTTGAATTATGTAAATATATTAGAAATAAAATAGACACGCCTATAATTTTTTTAACAGCTTGTGATGAAGAAGTTAATGTAGTTTTAGGACTTGATATGGGAGCCGATGATTATTTAGCGAAACCAATAAGGGTAAGAGAACTTATTGCTAGAATAAATGCTGTATTAAGGAGAAGAGGTATTAAGGATGAGAAACCAAAGGATAAAATAATTTTAAATGATCTTGTTATTTATCCTTTAAAATACGAAGTATATAAAAAAGATGAGAGAATAGTCCTATCCTCTGGAGAGTACAAGCTATTACTTTTATTAATAGAAAACTCAGGAAATGTATTAACTCGTAAGCAGCTTCTTGAAAAACTTTGGGATGCAGAAGGAGATTTTATTGAAGAAAAAACTTTAACTGTTTATATAAAGAGATTGAGACAAAAGCTTAAGGAAGATAAACAAAATCCATATATTGAAACAGTAAGAGGTATAGGTTATAGGTGGTTAGGAGATAATTAAGGAATATGAGTTTACATAAGTTTTTTAGGAATCCTGAAGCAAGAAGATTAACTTTCAAATTTATAATAATATTTATTTTAGGTATATCAATTATATATGGGTCTTCAATATTTTTAGCAAAAAAAATAAATAAGACAATAGTAAATCAAAATACTGTAGTGGTAGCAAAGATATTGCAAGGTAAGACTAATTCATCTATATTTAAAAGTTTTTATAAATTAGAACCAGAAGAGGCAATAGATGAAGCCAGAAAGTTATTAAAAACATATGGATATGACGAGAATTTATCAATATCAAGTAATGAAGTATATAGTCAAATTAGAAAAGACATGATTATTATTTATATACCAATAATGGTTTTGTTTTTATGCATTTTGTATTTTTCTAGTTTAAGAGAACTTAGAAGAATTTATACGGAATTAGAATGTATAGCTGAAAATACAAGGTCTATGTCTCACGGAAAATATAAAAAAATTCCATCTAATTTCTCAGAAGGTGAAGTAGAGATTCTTATTAGTTGTCTAAATTATATGGGAGAGAGAGTTAATAATTCTATTGATTTCTTAAAAAAAGATAAGGAAAATTTAAAAGATTTTCTATCAGATATATCACATCAATTAAAAACTCCATTAGCATCTCTTGTTATGTTTAATGATTTAATGAGAGAAAATCCTAATATTCCTTATGAAGATAGAATTAAATTCCTTGATAAATCAGAAGAACAACTTAGAAGAATGGAATGGCTTATTATGAATCTCTTAAAAATGGGACGGCTTGAGGCTAATGCAATTAATTTTGAAATGGAAGATCAACCATTAAGAGATACTATTAATCTTGCTATATCGCCACTACAAGGACAAGCTCAAATAAAGAAACAGGAACTTATAGTGGATGGTGATTTAGATGCTGTAGTTTTTCATGATAAAGAGTGGCTATCAGAGGCGATTAGTAATATTGTGAAAAATGCAATAGAGCATACTAAAGAGGAGGGAATAATAAAGATTAATGTTGAGAAAGGTCCATTGATAACAAAGATTAAGATAGTAGATAATGGACCAGGTATATCAAAGGAGATGCAAAAAAAGGTATTTAAGAGATTTTATAAAGGCGAAAACAGTTTAAATCCTAATAGCATAGGTATTGGTCTTTCGCTTGCTAAAAGTATTATTGAAGAGCAGGAAGGAGAAATAAAACTTATTAGTGAAGAAGGAAAGGGAACTACATTTATAATTAGTTTTATTAAGAAAATATAAAGTTAGATAAAAAACTAACTTTGGGTTTATTTGAAATCGAATATATGGTAAAATTAGTTATATTTTATTTTAAGGGGGCTTAATATAATATGGAACAAGAAATAAGTGTTAACAAGTCTTATAAATATAAAGATTTATTATCAGAGAAACAGTACTTAAAAGATTTATTTGGAACTGTAGTAACAAGATTTGGGGATGGAATAGATAGTATAGCCTTTGCATGGCTTGTTTATCAAATTACAGGTTCAA
>JAQXTC010000088.1 GCA_029219285.1 Clostridiaceae bacterium | reverse complement strand
AAGAATGACATATGAAGATGCAGTAAAGTATTTCTTTGGAGTAATTAATGATGATTTTTATTATAGTATAGCTGATAATATTTTTGAATTATCTTATTATGAAGTAATTAAATATGCTAAAGATAATAACTTATATGATTCAACATATGAAAAATTAAATCTATTAATAAAGGCTCAACACCAAAATGTGTTCTTGACAAATATTTTAAAGTAATTTTTATACTTCATAATAAGATTTTATTTAGTTAAAATTATGTCAAGCGCAGTTTTTGATGATGAACCAAAATAATAAAAGAAAATATATTGAAATTGGCTCCATCAGTATGGGAAAACTGTACAGATGATATTAAATATAAACTAGGTGAAAAATTAGACGGGTATAGATTAAAATTAGAACAAGATAGATTAAAAGCAGGTGAGTTGTTTTTTGATATTTGTGAAGGAAAAAGGTATTATACAAGTGATTGTAGAATAATTAAACTAAGTAGTTTAGCCGAATCACTAGAAGAGATTCATTTATCTTGGGATAATTTTTATCATGAGCCGCCAATAGCTCAAGAAATAATGAGCTATATAGAAAAAGATTCAGATATTCCAATAGAGAGGATAGCTTGATAAAAGTATTTCTTAAGTGCAGGATAGGGAATGCTTGTTGGTATAATGATGGTGTTTAACCAGGAGCAAAACCATATTATAATAAAATCTTTAGATTATTAAATAAAAATCAGGTAAAAAAAATATTAAGAATGCTTGAAACATCAGAAATTAGAAGTTTAGTTTTAAACGATATAGGTGCACAACAATGTATAGAGGTACTTGAATTATTAAAAACGCCTTTAATTGGAGATAGATTAAACGAAATTATAGAGTATCTTATAACAAATAAAAGAAATCTATATAATGCCTTTAATACAGTTGATTATAAAGATTTAATTAAATCTTTATAAAATATAAATTAGTGGTAAGGAGAAAGTCTTATATTTTAAGTCTTTCTCCTTTTTGATGCCAAAAAACGCACTTTAGTGCGATACGGAGAACCCTAACATAAGTAAGTGCAGTTTTTACTGAAATACTTATATTTATCAGATAAATTGGAAGTTGAAAGGAGTATATGAAATGAAAGAAATTAAAATAGAAGAAAGAACACCATTACTAATAGAACAGTTACTCGTTGTTTGGGAAAAGTCAGTAAGAGAAACACATCTATTTTTATCAGATAATGAAATAGAGAATATAAAAAAATATGTACCACAAGCATTAAGGGGGGTATCATGCTTGATTATTGAAACGAATGATAGAGAAATTCCTATTGCTTTTATGGGAATAGATGATAAAAAACTTGAAATGTTGTTTATCTCACCAGAAGAACGAGGAAAAGGATTAGGTAGAAAATTACTTGAATATGGGGTTGAAAAATATTCAATTAAAGAACTTGCTGTTAATGAACAAAATCCACTTGCAATAGGATTTTATGAGCATATGGGATTTAATGTATACAAGCGAACAGATTTGGATGAGCAAGGAAATCATTATCCAATTTTATATATGAAATTGGATTAGCTAATTCTAGTTTCTTGTGCAGTGGTATTCCTAAAGATTATTTAATACAATCAATATTTATTTGATTATATATTATAATCTCAGCTATTTGCTTAATTTTTATTATTGGTGAGAATAAAACAGATGTTGAAATGATAAAGGAAAGACTGAAAATTATACAAAAGATAAATGAGCAGAAGAGGATAAGAAATATATATGTTTATTTTTTATAAAAATTTGATATAATATAAATAAGAAATACAGAAAATAAGAAAAGGTAGAATGCACTAACATTCTACCTATACAATTCTGGTTGTTTAGGCAACTGGTATCACTAGATTTTTATAAGATAAAAATAGTAGCTTTCCAATTGCGAGATGGGGCTACTATTTTTTTGAGATTTTTTCTATAAGTAACACTATAAATGTTAATAATGCTATTAAGAATATACCTGCTGTAAATAGTAACATTAAATCATCGTTACTCATTAG
>JAQXTC010000087.1 GCA_029219285.1 Clostridiaceae bacterium | reverse complement strand
TGATTTTAAAATTAAATATCCAGTTCCAAATTCTTTAACATTGTTACCTAATTCACTTATTGTATTATTATCTATAGAAATCTTGGAAATAGTATCAATCGCAACATTCATCTGCTTTAAAAAATTATTTAATTTCTCATCAGCTGATTTGCCAGGATAATCTTTTAACGCTAAAGCTAAAGCACCCTGCATGCTTTGATAATCACTCATAACAGTATTTCCATCATTCACTAATTCTTTTGCTTTATTCAAATTAGCAACTGTAAGAATTGATTTTAATGGCTCACTATATTGCCCTTTTAAATTATCAACTTTATCAAGTAAATTCATTAAATTCTTTTGTTGTTCAAGTGTAATAGAACTAGCTACATCCATTGTATTATTAATCAATTTACCATATTTATTTTGTAAACCATTAGCATCATTTAATAAATTCTTACCAAAATTAATGTTTGTAGGAGATACTAAAGGAATTAATGTGTTATTCATTGCATTTAATAACCCTGGTATTTCTGAAGTATCTAAATCTTTAGCAAAATCAGCATCATCAAGTAATTTATTGGCAAGAGCTACATTTCTATCACTTGTTATTAAAGATAATTTTTCTTGCATACTTTTACTATTCATTAATTTCTTAGCATCAATAAGTTTAGTACTTGCTAAATTTATGCTGTCTTTAAGTTGTCCAGTTCCATCTAGTAACTTATCACTAGCATCTTTAAGTTGATTCAAGGCACCAGATAACTCATCTTTAGTGCTTACATAATCCAAATCACTAAGATCAGGTAATTCTGGTGTTGCAGTAATCATTATAGGTGCTAAAGCAAAATTTTCAACATCAGCTTCTACTACAAGCTTGTCATCTAATTTAACATCTAAATCCAAATTCATACTATCTAAATCTAAACTATCCTTTAATCCTGGAAATGTTACAAAACCAACAATATTATTATTACCCTCAGACAATAAAGTACCTTCACTAGTAGTCACATTTAAAAACTTATCATTAGGTAATGTTATTGCAGTAGCTGTAGTGAAAGGAGTATATATTGTTCTATCCTTGCCATTTATAGTCACATTTCTTGATTCTTTATTCTTAATTTGCAATTCAATTCTAAGCTTACCAGATTCACCTTTTAAATCTTCCGCTTTCATTTCCTTATCATCTAAATAATATTTTATTTCCACATCAAGTGGTAATTCTTTATCAGTTGTTCCTTGGTAATAAAGATCGCTTCCATCTACTTTCCAGCTTAAACTCTTACCGCTTTGACTTGGCTTTTCATCACTTTTAACATTTTTTATATCATCAAGTTCTGATTCATCTTCAAATTTCCCATTAGAATCAGTAGAATGTAACCAATCAGAAACTGTTATTTTATCTAATTTTCCGCTACTATCTAAATTAACATAAACTGATTCATCCTTTGTAACCTCAGCTGCACTTACTGTTGTAATACTTAGCATACTAGCTAATATTGCTAATGCAATTATTTTTTCAATCTTCCTTCTATTCATAACTTATAAAACCTCCAAAGATTCATCACTATTTTCACTTATTTTTTTATTACCTTTAGATGACTTTCTCCATTTTATTGATGTCTTATTAATTATTCCTTCAGATACTAATAATAAAGAAGGTAAAACAAATATTATAACTATCATACTAATTACCGCTCCTCTAGCAATTAATATGCAAAGACTCTTAATTAACGACATGTCTGAAACCAACGCTACACCACCAGTAGCACCAAAGAATGTTAATCCACTTGTTACTATAGATTTACAAGAACCTGTCATAGCTTTCTTTATAGCAGTTTTCTTATCATATCCATTTTGTAATTCCTCTTGGAACCTTGATGTCATAAGAATTGCATAATCAACTGTAGCTCCTAATTGGATAGTTCCTATAACTATACTAGCTATGAATGGTATTATATTACCTGTATAATATGGAATTCCCATATTAATAAATATTGCATACTCAATTGCTGCAACTAACAAAACTGGTATCGAAATAGACTTGAAAGCTATTACTATTATCGCAAATATTGCCAGTATAGAAGTGAAAGAAACATTCTTAAAATCAACATCTGCCACATTTATTAAATCCTTTGTTAATGCTCCTTCCCCTGTAATCATTGCATTTTCATCATACTCTTTTACTATTGAATTTAATTCAGTGATTTGCTCATTTTCTTCATCCTGTGCTGATTTATAACGTGAATTTGCTAGTAATATATTATATCCACCTTGCTTAAAAACATCTTTAATTTTAGCTGGTACAAAATCCTCTGGAATTGTTGGTCCAATAATCTCATCATATCCAATAACTGCTGTTATACCTTCTACATTCTTTAATTTTGATATCATTTCTTTCATCTTATATGATTCCACATCATCCTTAACTACTATAAAATGAGTTGTCATCATATTAAATTCATCTTTTAGCTTATTTGTAGCAACTATTGAATCCATATCCTTTGGAAGACTTTCATCTAAATTATAATAAACAGGAGTATTTTGATTTCCATAGAATGCTGGCGAGATTGTTATTAAAAATATAACTATGAAAGCCTTATAATGTTTTACTACAAAATTAGGGGTCTTTGTAAATTCAGGTATTATAGTTCTATGATTCCATTTATGAATTAACTTATCAAAAGTCAAAATAAATGCTGGTAAAATTGTTACTGAACATATTACACCTATAACTACTCCTTTAGCCATAACTAATCCAATATCTTTTCCTAATGTCAAATTCATTGTGCAAAGAGCTAAAAATCCTGCAACTGTTGTTAGTGAACTTGCTGATATAGAAAGCATTGTTGCTTGAATTGCTTCTGCCATAGCTTCCTTTTTAGAGTCATGTTTTAAAATTTCCTCATCATATCTATGCATTAAGAAAATTGAATAATCCATTGTAACACCTAACTGTAATACTGCTGCTAATGCCTTTGTTATATATGAAATTTCTCCAAAAACAATATTGGTTCCTAAATTGTATAAAATTCCAATGCCTATTGATATTAAGAATATAATTGGAACAAATGTTGATTCCATTGACAATATCAATACTATTACTGATAAAATAACAGCAACTACAACATAAAATGGTGCTTCCTTATCTGCTAAATTTTTAGTATCAGTAACTATAGCTGACATTCCACTTAAAAAACATTGTTTATTCATCAACTTTTTAATATCCCCAATTGCATTCATTGTTGATTCAGATGCAGTTGATCCACTAAATTTAATCATCATTAAAGTTGAATCACCATTATAAACTTGCTTTTTTATACTATCGGGTAATATTTCTTGCGGAACACTTATATCTAATGCATCATCAAGCCAAATTACTGACTCTACTCCATTAACTTGTTTTATTTTATCTTTAACTTTTACTATATCTTTCTTTTCCATGCCATCAACTACTAAAATACCAGTAGCTGCATCTGAATAAACCTCATCTAGTACTTCTTGTCCTTTAGTTGAATCTAGGTTTTGAGGCAAATAACTTAAAATATCATAATTAATCCTAGTACCTAAATATCCAAATAAAGCAGGAATTAATAATATTAAACCTACAATAAGCACAAGCTTATTGCGCTTTGCTATAAACTGACTAAATTTTTTCACGCTTCTCATCCCCCTCATGATATTTTTATATCATAGCTAGAACTTTTTTAATTAGGATTGGTTTAATCACATTAATATCACTTGGCTCATTTAAAATTATTGAACTATAACATACATTACCTACTAATTCAAAAACCATAAATAATGTCATTTCAGCTTCAACATTATCCATTCCCCTCATTATTAAATTTGTAATAAAAAATCTAGCTACTTCTTCAATTTCTTTATTTTCTTCAGGTCGTAACATTGCCCTTCTAAACAATGCACAAGCAAAATCTTTACTTATAAGTTTTAACATTAGCTTGTTCTTTTCAAAATAATGAATAACATAATTTAAAAAGAATATTAGTATTTCTTCAAAATCTTCTAATCCTAACTTTTCTGTTTCTTCCATAGCTTTTTCAATTACTTGGCTACTCTTTAGAAGAACCAACTTATTTATAATGTCATACTTATCCTTAAAATAAAGATAAAATGTACCCTTTGCTACTCCTGCTTTTTTTACTATTTCATCAATTGCTGTCTTATTTGTTCCCTTTGTAGTAAATAACTCATAAGCAGCTGTAAATAAATCATTCTCCTTTCTCTTTTTATTCTTATTAACTTTGCTAATTTCACTTTTCTCTTTTGTCATTTTTGCCTCCTCAATGACTATTAGTCATTTTATACTTATTATTATATTCTATTATGACTAATAGTCAATATTTTCCTGTATATTTTTATCATATTTTTATATTTTTAACAATTTGATAAGGGGTGAGTTAAATAGTATAATTAATTAATATTGTAAGGCAAACACTTATACATATATATTTTGCCTAATAAATATTCGGAGGAAAAGCAAATGATTGTATTAAGCTGCAAAAATATAAGCAAAAGCTATGGTATAGATGAAATATTAAAAGACATTACTTTTTCAATAAATGAAGGAGATAAAATTGGTCTTATCGGTGCTAACGGTGAAGGTAAGTCAACATTATTCAAGATATTAACTAAACAAATTTCTTATGATGAAGGAGAAATTTTCCTTGATAAAAATAAAACTTTAGGTTATTTATCTCAGTACCTAAACTTAGAATCTGAAAACACAATTTATAATGAAATGCTTCTGGTATTTTCTGACCTTACTAGATTAGAAAATAAACTTTCAGATTTAGAGATTAAGATGAATGAACCATACGACGAAAGTAAAGCTGATTATCATAACAAACTTATAAAAGATTATACTACTGCCCAAGAACTGTATGAACATAGAGGTGGTTATACATATAAAGGTGAAATAAATAGAGTATTAAAAGGTCTAGGTTTTTTAGAAAAGGATTTTGATAAAGAGATTTCAAAATTAAGTGGTGGTCAAAAAACAAGAGTAGCTTTATGTAAACTTCTACTTCTTTCACCAGACATACTACTACTAGACGAGCCTACTAACCACTTAGATCTTGAAGCTATTGAATGGCTAGAAGAATATTTAAAATCATACAAAGGTACTGTACTTGTTATTTCCCATGATAGATTCTTTTTAGATTCTGTTACTACTAAAACATATCAAGTTATTAACGGACATATGCGTACATACAATGCTCCTTATACAAAATATCTTGAACTTCGAAAAAAGGATTATGAAGCTGAGCTAAAGGCATATAACCTACAACAAGCTGAAATCAAAAGACAAGAAGCCATAATTGAAAAGTTTAGATCATTCAATAGAGAAAAAAGTATTAAGAAAGCAGAAAGTAGAGAAAAAGTTTTAGAAAAAATGGAAAGATTAGATGCACCCGATAAAGAAAAGAATGCATCAAAAATCAAATTTGAAACTTCAGTTAAAAGTGGATTTGACGTATTACATCTTGAAAATTTAAGCAAAAGTTATGGAGATAAACATCTTTTCTCTAATGTATCTTTTGACTTAAAACGTGGAGAAAAAATAGCTCTTATTGGTGAAAATGGAAGAGGTAAAACCACATTATTTAAGATAATTATGGATAAAGTAAAAGCCGACAGTGGTGTTAAATCTCTTGGTGCTAATGTTAATGTTGGTTATTATGATCAAGAACAATCAAACCTTTCAGCTAATAAAACAATTTTAGATGAAGTATGGGATGACTTCCCTGAATTAACTACATCTAGACTTAGAACTGTGTTAGGTTCTTTCTTATTTACAGGCGATGATGTATTTAAGACCATAGATAAATTAAGTGGTGGCGAAAAGTGTAGAATAAATCTTTTAAAGCTTATGTTATCAAAATCTAACCTTCTTCTTTTAGATGAACCTACTAAACACCTTGACATAATGTCAAGAGAAGCCTTAGAAGATGCAATACTTAACTATGATGGAACTTTAATTGTAATTTCCCATGATAGATATTTCTTAAATAAGGTTATTAACAGAATTGTTGAACTTAACGAAGATGGATTAACAGAATACTTAGGAAATTATAACTATTATATTGATAAAAAAAGTAATCCTCAAAGATTTCAAGCAATTGAAGAAATGGCTAATGGTAAAACTAAAACTCAAATAAATGCCGAGAAAAAGAAAAAGCGTAATAGCCTTAAAGAAGAAAAGGCAAAAAAACTTGCTTTAAAGAAGCTAGAAGATGATATTACTTCTTCTGAAGAAAAACTTCAAGAACTGCAAGAACAATTATGCTTAGAAGAAATTTATTCAAATCCAACAGAAAGTGAAAGAGTTAATAAAGAAATTAGAGATGTAGAAGATAGGCTTGCAAATCTTTATGAAGAATGGGAAAGCCAAGCAGAATAAATATTAAAAAGGTATAAGCAGAAGTTTCTGCATATACCTTTATTTAAATCTTTATGTTCATGATAATATCTTACCGTAAATTCCTTATCATACTGTTTACTCATTTCAATTCCTCCAATTTTTCATATCTTTATTATAACTCTTTTTGAGAAATATCCACTTTTAACTTGTGCTATTTATATTCTAGCTCCACTATATATACAATTAAGGAAATAATAACAAAAAGAAAATCTTGAAAAGATTTCCTTTTTGTTTCATGATTCTTATAACTATTTTGTTCCTGTAGTTCCAAATCCACCTCTATCGGCATTTCCGAATGATTCTACCTCATCAAATTCGATTTCAGGCATTACTTCCATTATTCTAAATTGTCCTATCTTATCGCCTTTCTTTATCCAAGTACCTTTTTTATCTTCCAATATATCCTTTGCTGTTAAACAGTAGACAGGCATATGCCATTCATCATTATCACCTATATATGTATCATCAACAACACCAACACTATTAGTTTGAATTATTCCCCATGTCTTAAATGTTGAACTTCTAGGAGCTAAGTGAGCTTCCCATCCTGTTGGCAGTTCTAATGCAAATCCTAAAGGAATCATTGCTCTATTATTCTCTTCAACAAATACATCCTTTCTTGCATAAACATCTATCCAATTTCCTTTGGCAATTTTTCTTAACTTTTCTGCGCCTTCAAAATATTTAATTCGTATCTTCATAATAATATCATCCATTCTTTTTTTATTCTTGTATAAGATTTAATTATTATATCAGAAATATCATATCTTTTCTATTATTCACATACTAATTTAAAATTATATGTTATATACAAAAAAAAGGTTTATATAACATAAACCTTTTTTTTATGAAAACCTTCTTATCTATGTGTTATGCATTCTTTAATATTGTTTATAGCATATACAGTGTCAGAAGTATTACTTTCATCTATAGTGACTTCATTCCACCTCGCATAGGAAGGTTTTTCAAAATATCTTTTATCAATTACCTCTATTACTCTATAAGTTCCCTTAGGAAGATTCATAAAGATTACTTTACCCTCACAATCAGTTATTTTACAATTTATAAGTTCTGGACAAACACCATTCAACTTATATAAATTAATCTTGACACCTTTAATCCTTGTGCCCAATTGACTGGAGTAAACTGATATTACTGTAATATCTCCATTAATACATTTGCATTTTTTTTCTTTTTTACTGCTATTATCTTTAAAATATTCATTATATTCTTGCTGACAATTCTCCCACTTTTCTTCTTCTGAATAAAATTGTTCATTATAATAACCTAATTCATTATCATAATCAAACTGTATCTTTTCCTTTTTTTGGTGATGATGTTTTTTTTCATGCTCTTTACAAGTTTGTTCTTCTTTTTCACATTTATTTTTTTCAACCTTATTGCATGCTTTATTTTCTTTACTTATAGATATATCATCTTTAATATTTATACATCCATCACCTTCACAATTTATACAATTATTATCTTGGCATTTTCCTCTTCCAAAAGGTTCACTTAGGGCACCACAAGTAAAACTTTCGCTTTCACCATCCGCATAAGTTATATCAAAATTGACTATTAACTCATCCGAATTTGGATACTGCCCCGACTCACATTTTTCTTTAATATACTCCTTCATATACTTTTCTATTAAAGGATCATTTTCATCCATATTAGTACACAAGAATTCTTTATCCTCTTTCACAAAAAAACCTCCTTAGTTTTCTTCTATATAAAATATGAAAAACTAAAGTAGTTTGTGAAAATCAATTTTATTTATATTTTTACTAAGCATAATTTACTTTTTATAGAACATACTAAAAATATTAATAAATTACGAGGTGAAATAGCTGTGAAAAAGAAATTTTTTAAGCTGATAGTTTATTGTACAATATTAATTAGTTTGATTAATATAATTCAAATAAAACCTATGGCTTCTGACAATAAGAAAATTATTTATATTACCTTTGATGACGGGCCAGGAGGAAAAATCACAAGTGAGACCCTTGATATTTTAAAAGAAGAGAATGTACCTGCTACATTTTTTTTAATTGGTGGTCAAATTAAAAATCAAGAAGCCCTTGTTAATAGAATAAAAGAGGAAGGACATTCTTTAGGATTGCACAGCATGTCTCATAATCAAAATAAACTTTATTGTAGTAATAGCTCTTTTTTAAATGAAATGTTAGAGGCTCAAAAAGTTATTGAAAATGTAACTGGTGAAAGAACAAATATTTTAAGATTTCCTTTTGGATGTAATAATCAAAGATATCATTTAAAAAATGATTTAGTTGATTTGCTCCATGAAAATAACTTAAAGATTTATGATTGGAATGTGGATTCAACTGATGGTGCCAATCCAACTGCTCCACCAGAAACTTTCATAAAACACGCAAAAAGTGATAAAGATACTATTACCCTATTAATGCATTGCGGTTTTCAAAATAAAAATTCACCAAAAGCACTGCCACAAATAATAAAATATTATAAAGAACAGGGATATGAATTTAGAAGAATTACTACTGATACAGATGAAGTTTTTCACTTTATTAAGAAAAGATAAAAGTACCCTATATATAATTGCAATTATATATAGGGTACTTTTTATGAAAAATCGTATAAAAACTTTTTACCTAATAATTTCTTAGCAGAGTTAAATTCCATAGGTTTGCTAAAATAATAACCTTGAATCATATCGCAAAAAGCTTCTCTAAGGTAATCAACTTGCTCCTTAAATTCTACCCCTTCTGCTACTACATCAATATCAAGCTGATGAGCTAAAGTAATTATAGTCTCCACTATTTTTTTATTCTTCTCATTTTCATTTAAATCCACAACAAAGCTTCTATCAATCTTTACTACATCTATAGGTAGCTTAGTTAAATAATTCAAAGATGAATATCCTGTACCAAAATCATCTAATGCTATAGTAATACCTAGTTTTTTTATTTGTTGTAACTTAGTAATATTATCTTTAAATGCTTTCATCAATAAACTTTCAGTTATTTCCACTTCAATATACTTACCATCAACATTATATTTATCCATTAATTCGATAAAGTCTTGAACAATATTTCCATATCTAAATTGAACCTCTGAAAAATTAACTGCAATTTTAAAATTACTATATCCTTCATCTAGTAATTCTCTAACTTTTTTAAAGGACTCTTCTAATACAAATCTGCCAATTGGGATTATAAGTCTTGTACTTTCTGCTATGGGAATGAAATCAGCAACATTTACCAATCCCAACTCTTCATTTTTCCATCTTATTAATGCTTCAAATCCTCTTACAGTAAAATTACTTACCAAGATTTTAGGTTGAAATACAACAAAGAATTCATGTAATTCTAATGCATTTCGTAATTTCTGTGATATTTTATATATTCTACTTAATCCTTTTCCAAAACTCTCATCAAATATTTCATAAATATCCATCTTAGTAGCTTTAGCTCTTGTTAACGCAAAATCAGCACATTTTAATAATTCATTGAAAGTTTCTCCATTTTCCGAAGTTATTGCTATTCCAATACTTATATCTATAAAAATTTCATTATTGTTAATTTTAAATCCTTCTTTAAAACAGTTATTTATTTTTAATGCATAACTTTTTAAATCCTCTTCATCATTTACTAATGATCTAAAAATAATAAATTCATCTCCACCATATCTGCAAATCAAATCATCAGCATCTATGACATTTAATAATCTTTCTGCAACCTTTGCTAATAGTAAATCCCCTTCACTATGATTAAAGGAATCATTAATAGTTTTAAAATGATTTATATTAATTAATATCAATGCACTTGTATTATCTTTGTTATCTTTACTTAAGATTTTTTCATTTATTTTATCCTTGATATAATAGCTAGAAGGTAATTTAGTTAACTTATCAAAATCTATTAAACGTTCTATTTGTTCATTTAAAACTATTTCATTTGTTATATCATATAAATACCCACAATAAACTATATTTTCATTTATTCTTTCTGATATCTCTTTAAGAAATAACTTAAACCATTTATTTTTATCAAAATTCCTAAATTCAATTTTTAATTTATCCTGTTTTCCACTAAGTAACTTATGTATTTCTTCTATAACTCTTTTTCTATCCTCTACATAAACTATATTGATAAAATCATCTATTTCTAATTTCATCAAATTTCCTTCATTACTTATTAAATTACCTAGTACATACAATTGCTTATTATTTTTATCTAAAAGAACAAAATCTTCTCTTGAAAAATCAATTATTTCATTTTCTATTTGAGATTTAATTTTTCTTAATTTATCTTCTTGATTAAACCCACCTAACATAAAATTGTTAAAACTACTCATTACCATATACCACTTAATTAATACTATCTATTTTGACAATCATTTTTTTCTTTTTTCTTTTTGCTATCATTCACTAAAGATGCTACTAATGCTGTTGCCGCACTAGCAAGAACAACTACTTTACCTAATTTTTTTAGATTCATTTTATTTCCTCCTTTTATTTTATATATTACTTAAATTGATTTGTTTCTTTATCATATATTTTATCTACCGAACTTAACTTTTTTATTACTTCCTCTTCAGAAATATTAATATCTTCACAAAAAGCTTCTAAGCTTGAATATTGATCTCTTAATTTCATATTTAAAATACTTACTAATATATTTGGATCCATTGCTAATAATGATTCTCTTGTCATTTAAATTCTCTCCCTTATTATAAATAATGTCTATTTACTATCATTATCTATCTTTTTAAAAATTATGTCAATTTCACCTTCATTTTCATCTATAATGGCAAAACTTATTTTTTCATCATACGATAATCCTAAAGAGCCAGGATTTACCATGATTTTTCCAGTATAAAAAGATAAAAGACACTGATAATGGGTATGACCAAATAAAACATAATCCCACTTTCCTTCATAATCCCTTAAAAATTCTTCTAATGATTTTTCATTATATAAGAACGGAATTGATTTATTATCATTAATTCTACTATGTAATAATAAAAATCGATTATTTTCAATATTTATAACCTTTTGTTTGGGTAATTTCTCTAGCCATTTTATTTCTTCTCTTGTCAAATCTTCTTTAATATTTATTAAGCTTTCATCATGATTACCGCATACATTTATAAAACGTTTATCATTCATTATTATCTTTAAAGCTTCTACAGGATTTTCTCCACCAAGTATGTCTCCAAGATTGAAAACAATATTAATATCCTCTTCATCTATATATTTAATAAATTTTTTTAAATTATTAATATTACCATGAATATCGGATACAACAGCTATTTTCACTTTAACCACCTTCAGTTAATTATTCATCGTAATGATCTAAAAATGAATGTTTTTCACCATTCTTTTCCCATCCCAATATTGCATCCATACTTACATTACATGCAGATTTAAAAATAGATTTATCTACATTATCAAAATTTTTCTTTAATTCTTTAATCAATTCTTTGATTTCAAATCTTTTATTTCCAACCTTTTTAGCAGCTATCATACAAGCACAATTTAGCGGCCATATTCCACTATAATTTATGAATCTTTTAATTGCTTCTTCTTCTATATAATAAAGTGGTCTAATAAGCTCTAAGTTCTCAAAATTTTGAGACTTAAGCTTTGGAAGCATAGTTTTAAAGTTTCCACCATATAAAACATTTAACATAGTTGTTTCTATTACATCATTATAATGGTGTCCAAGTGCAAGTTTATTACATCCTAATTCTTGTGCTTTAGCATATAACGAACCTCTTCTCATTCTTGCGCATAAGTAACATGGATAATCTCTAGATCTGTCATCAACAATTTCAAATATTTTTGATTCATATATATGTGCTGGTATATTTAAATAATCCAAGTTTTTCTTTAACAGTGACTTAATTTGTGGATGATATCCAGGATCCATCGCTATAAACTCTAAATCGAACTTCACCTGACCATGCTTTTGAAGTTCTTGAAACAGCTTTGCCATAAGCATGCTATCTTTTCCTCCAGATATAGCTACTGCTATCTTATCTCCTTCTTCTATTAAGTTATAATCCTTTATAGCTTTAATAAATTTATGCCATATAGGCTTTCTATACCTTTTTACAATACTTCTTTCTATTTCAATTAAAGGCTTTAGTTCTTCTTCAGGAATCATTCTTTCGCAGCCTTTTCCTGCAATACTACTCATTAATAAACACCTCTTTTTCTTTTGATATTATATCATTATATTAGATATAACAAAACATTTGAATACGTTATATATAATTTAAATTACCATGTGCTATTGATTATCTTTTCCTATTAGTGTAATCTATTTTATGAAAAATATAGAATAAATAAAAAAGAGGAGAGAAAATATGAGAAAAATATCGATCAAAATAATTATATCGATTGTAACATTTTGTATTCTTACTTCTAGTATTATTACTTTTTCATTGAATATATTAAGTAAAAATACTATAAAATCAGAAGCTGAAACTAATCTTTTAAAAACAGCTCAAAACACTGCACAAAACATTAATAATGGATTAGATTTAACAAAATCAAATGTTGATTCTATAAGTACTTTAGTTTCATCAACCTTTGATTACACTCAATCTTCAAATGAGGCATACGTTAATTCTTATATTTCATCTTTAACTCCATTTATGGAATCACTTATTAATGATCAAAAGAATCTTTTAGGTGTTGCCTTATTTATTAATCCAGAAATAACTGAATCAATGCACCAAATTGTTTTTGAAAGAAATTCAGATACAAAAAAAAT
>JAQXTC010000086.1 GCA_029219285.1 Clostridiaceae bacterium | reverse complement strand
GAAGGGTCGTAGGTTCAAGTCCTATTTCCGCTACCATTGCTTGCCGAAGTGGCGGAACTGGCAGACGCACAGGACTTAAAATCCTGCGGTGGTTAAACACCGTACCGGTTCGATTCCGGTCTTCGGCACCAACTTTCTAATTAAATAGTTTTAATGACGCGGGGTGGAGCAGTTGGCAGCTCGTCGGGCTCATAACCCGAAGGTCGTAGGTTCAAGTCCTGCCCCCGCAACCATAAGGCGGAATAGCTCAGTTGGCTAGAGCATTCGGTTCATACCCGAAGGGTCGTAGGTTCAAGTCCTATTTCCGCTACCATTGCCTGCCGAAGTGGCGGAACTGGCAGACGCACAGGACTTAAAATCCTGCGGTGGTTAAACACCGTACCGGTTCGATTCCGGTCTTCGGCACCAACTTTTTAGTTGAGAAGCACAAGCTTTAAGCTTGTGCTTTTTTGCGTTTAAAAATATTCCATAAAAAAACTTTCAAATATAGATAAAGTATTTTAATTAGTGACAAAAATTTTTATGATGTTATTAATAATAAAAGTATGTAAAAATAGCTTTACTAATTGGGTTGGATAGATAAAACTAGCATTAATACATGAGTGCAAAAATGAAAAGAAAAAGATATAAAAAATAGAATAATAATTATTACTGTCTTACGAAAAAAAAATCACGCGTCATTTAATGACATAAATTAATAAAATGAGGTGTTATAATATTTTACATAATATGGAAATGAGGAGAGGGTACATATGCAATGTGAAATAGATATTAATAGTTATAAAAGGGTGAAAAAAAATAAATTTATGACCAGTATTAAAGAACGACCCTTTAAATTAATAGGATTACTTTTGATTGGAACATTTATAAGTAGGGTGATTTTACATTTAGATAAAGGTACAGTTGAGAATATTGCCCCTTTTGGATTAGCTTTTTTACTTTCAATTATAGAGAGGAGAGAATTGAAAAATACAATAGCTATATCTCTTGGAACTATTATAGGTTATGTAACAATTACAAGGTCCATAAGTGATAAATATGTAAATTTAATTGCTATTACATTATTATTAATATATGTTTTAATATTTGAAAAGATTGAAAAGAATATAAAAACTATATATATGTATGAATTAATTGCAGTAAGTTATTTTCTATATGGATTGTTAGTGAATCAATATGATTTGTGGGTTAACATAACAATAACTGCTATAAATATGTTAATAATAATACCGGTAAAGTATGTTATAAGTTACGGGATAAAGTGTGTTGAAGAATTTAATGTTAATTATTATTTTTCGTCAGAAGAAATAATAAGTGCGGGGATTCTAATTTGTTTAGCCATTGCGGGTATTGGAGAATTAAACATTTTTGAGGTATCTATTAGAGAAATAATTGCATATACATGTATTTTGTTTGTTGCATATTCTGGTGGTGTTAACTATGGAAGTGCAGTTGGAATCTCAATGGGAATCATAGTGGGAGTAACTACAGGAAGTGTACTAGATACAGTAGCGTTTTATGGGGTTGTAGGATTTATTTGTGGGATATTTAAAGATATAGGAAAGGTATTTGTGGTATTAGCTTATGTATTGTCTATGGTGGTATTGGGTTTGTATACTCAAAATATAGATATACCTGTTTTAGTAGAAATAGCTGCATCGAGTGTTTTGTTTTTGCTTATACCTAAGGCCTGTAGTAATGCGTTGGAGAATGAATTTAATACTGATAAGAAAATTGATAAGATTAATGAGGTTCAACTTGACGAAATAAAGGAGCAATTTGCTGAAAGGGTTAAGGATTTAGAAGAATCACTTGGGCAGGTTTCTAAAACGTTAAATAGTTTCACCGATAATCAAAAGTTAACATTAAAGAATAAGAGTACAGCATTGGTTGAAAATTTAGCTGATAGGGTATGTTCGACTAAGTGTGGAAAATGCGATAAGTGTTGGGGAAGAGATTTTAACATTACTTATCAATCATTTGAAAAATTGATAAGAAGTTACGAAGACAAAAAAATAATATTTCCTAAAAATCTTGAGAGAATGTGTTTGTATAAATTTGATTTAATAAGTGAAACTGAAAAAATAATAGGTAGTTTAGGTGATAGGGAATTAGTTAAAGAAAAAATGTCTGATGGAAGAAAAATTTTAGCTGAAAATATATCTAATGTATCTTCACGTATTGGTGAAATGCTAAAAGATTTCAATAAAAAGGTTCAATTATGTCAAGAGCTAGATAAGGTGGTGAGAAGAGGTCTTAATAAATATGGTATAGAATATAAAAATGTATTTTGTTATAGAGATACGAATGGAAGGGTAAAGATAAAGTTAACATTACAAAATTGTGGAGGAGGAAAGTATTGCTCTAAAACTATTTTGCCAATAATAAATTCCATAATAAATACACATATGAGTATTGGTGGTGAAGGGTGTAAGATTGATCCGAAAACTAATGAGTGTAATATGATTTTTGAAGAATCACCTAAATATCAAATAGTATCTTATGGAGCTGTTGCTGTAAAAAATGGAGAAAATTATACTGGAGATACTTATAGTTTTGGTAAGGCTAAAGATGGTAATTATATGATTTTAATTAGTGATGGTATGGGTTCGGGTCCAGAAGCAAGTAAGGAAAGTCAAGCTACTATTGATCTAATGGAGAAATTTATTGATGCTGGTTTTAGCAAAAGCGCAGCAATAAATACGATAAATTCAATTATGGCAATGAAATTTGAGGAAGATGAAAAATTCTCTACATTAGATTTCAATATGATTGATTTATATTCTGGTGAGATTACATTTATTAAAGTGGGAGCAGTAGCAAGTTTTATAAAGAGAGGTAAAAAGGTAAAACCTATAATATCAAATATGCCACCTTTGGGGTTGGTTGATACTGTAGATGTGGAAGAAGTTAAGAGTAATGTTACTACTGGTGATATAATAGTTACAATAAGTGATGGAATTTTAGATGTTAATGAAGAATCTCTTGGTAGATATAATTGGATTGAAAGCTACTTGGAAGATTGCTCTAAAGACCCTAAAAAACTTGCGGAAGATATTTTAGATAGAGCAAAAGGACTTAGTGGAGGAAGAGCCAAAGATGATATGACCGTTGTTGTTTCAAAAGTGTATCCTCTATGATAGTAATATAAGCTAGCTAAGATTTTGGCTAGCTATTTTACTTTTTTGTTTATAACGCTAAAATATAACTATAAGTATTACGAAATAGAGGAATGTTGGATGATTAAGAAAATAAAAGAAAAATTTTTAAATTTTATAATAGATAATGATTTGTTAAGAAAAGGCGAAGGAGTAGTTGTAGCTTTATCAGGTGGCCCTGATTCTGTATGTTTATTAAATCTTTTGAATGAAATAAAAGATGAAATGAATATTAAAATAGTGGCAGCTCATGTTAATCATATGTTAAGAGGAGAGGCTGCTGATTCAGATGAAAAATATGCAGAGGATATGTGCAAAAAAATGGGGATAAAATTTTTTTGTAAAAGAATAAATGTGGATAACTATGCAAAAGAAAAAGGTTTATCATCAGAAACAGCAGGCAGAGAAGTGAGATATGAGTTTTTCGAAGAAGTGAGAAAGAAATTGGGGTTCGAAAAAGTAGCTACTGCTCACAATGCTAATGATCAAGCAGAAACAGTAATTATGAGGCTTATGAGAGGTACTGGTCTTGAAGGATTAGCTGGTATACCAGTAAAAAGAGATAATATATTTATAAGACCTATACTTTTTATGGTTCGTGAAGACATTGAAGAATACTGTAAAGTTCATGAACTTAAGCCTAGGATAGATGCAACTAATTTAGAAAGGTTATATAGCAGAAATAAAGTAAGGTTAGATATACTTCCATATATGAAGAAAAATTTTAATGAGGATGTAGTTGAAGCTATTAATAGAATGACATTACTTATTCAGCAAGATAATAAATATATTATGGAAGAGGTTGATAAATGCTATAAGGAAAAATGTTTAGTTTTAGATGAAGAAGTTGTCATAAGAAAAGAAATTTTTGAGTATAATAGTGCTGTTACGAATAGAATTATTAGAAAGGCTATTAAAGATGTAAGTGGTAGTAATTATGACGTTGAAATGAAACATATACATGATGTGGTTTTACTTAATTCTTTAGGAACAAATAAAAGTATAGATTTACCTAACGGATTATGTGCTAAAAATGTATATGGAGATATTCATATTAAAAAAAGAATTGTGCAAGAAGATTCAGTAGCTAAAGAAGAATTGTCTTTTAGTAAGCAAGATATTATACATAGTGAAAATATTAAATTCTATAATTATAACTTTAAATTTACAGTAGGTAACAAAGAAGATATGGAGAATGTCTTAAATTCAAAAAATAAAATAATAAAGTATTTTGATTTTGATGATATTAATGGTAATATTATCATTAGAAAGAGGAGAAATGGAGATAAAATAACTCCTCTTGGGATGAAGGGAAATAAAAAACTTAAAAGTTTATTTATTGATATGAAAATACCTCAAGAAGAAAGAGATTTAGTCCCAATTATTCAGTTCGATGAAGATATAGCATGGGTTGTGCCTATGAAGATGTCTGAAAAGTTTAAAGTTAAACAGTCTACAAAAAAAATATTAAAAATTGAAGTATTATAGAGAGGAAAATGACATGAGAGAAGACGTAAAAGAAGTTTTGTTTAGTGAGGAGCAGATAGCAAAAAAAGTTGCTGAGTTAGGAGCACAAATAAGTAAAGATTATAAAGGAAAAGATTTATTACTAGTAGGAGTATTAAAAGGATCTGTAGTATTTGCTGCGGAGTTACTAAAAGAAATAACAATACATTGTCAAATCGATTTTATGGCAGTATCAAGTTATGGTGCATCAACTGAAAGTTCAGGAGTAGTTAGAATATTAAAGGATTTAGATTATTGTGTAGAAGGAAAAGATATTTTAATAGTTGAAGATATAGTTGATAGTGGTACAACATTAGCGTATTTATTAGATTACTTAAAAGCTAAAAAGGTTAATTCAGTGAAAATAGCAGCATTATTGAATAAACCAGCAAGACGAAAGATAGAAATTCCTGTAGAGTATATAGGTTTTGATGTGCCTGATGCATTTATTGTAGGCTATGGGATAGATTATGCTGAGAGATATAGAAATTTACCTTTTATAGGAATCTTAAAGCCGGAGGTATATGAAAAAAGATAGAATTTATATTTATTGTTTTAGTAAAATGCCTGTGGTAAAATTTATATTAACTAGAAGAGAGGGGGGCCTTGAATGAAGAAAAATTCAAGCTCAGCTATATGGATTATAATGGTGGTTGTGGTTGTGATTGCAGCATCAATAATATGGCAATCAGGTAATGAAACTAATACTATTCCTTATAGTTCATTTCAGCAAAAATGGAATTCAAATGAAATAGTAAGTATGATTGTAAAAGAAGATAAAATGCTTATACAAGGGAAAGATACTAATGGAAATGTTTTTGTGACATATGCTCCAAGTGAAATGATAGTATCTTTAATGTCAGAAAATCCTAAAAAAGATGTTAGGGTAGAATTTTCTGCTCCATCAAATAGCTCAGCTTGGTTAAGTATAATACCTATAATACTTGTAGTAATAATGCTTCTTGTATTTATATTTATATTTGCTCAACAGTCACAAGGTGGAGCTGGTGGAAGAGGTGTTATGAATTTTGGTAAGAGTAGAGCTAAAATCGCATCTCCTGATGCTAAAAAGGTAACATTTAGAGATGTTGCTGGTGCTGATGAGGAAAAAGCTGAATTGGAAGAGATTGTGGATTTCTTAAAGATGCCATCTAAATATATAGAAGTTGGTGCAAGAATTCCTAAAGGAGTGTTATTAGTAGGACCTCCAGGAACAGGAAAAACATTATTAGCCAAGGCTATAGCAGGTGAAGCGGGAGTACCATTTTTCAGTATTTCTGGTTCAGACTTTGTGGAGATGTTTGTTGGTGTTGGTGCTTCAAGAGTAAGAGATTTATTCCAAGAAGCAAAGAAAAATGCGCCTTGTATAGTATTTATTGATGAAATAGATGCAGTTGGTAGACAAAGAGGTGCAGGGCTTGGTGGTGGCCATGACGAAAGAGAACAAACTTTGAATCAATTACTAGTTGAAATGGATGGTTTTGGAGTTAATGAAGGAATAATAATGATAGCAGCAACTAACAGACCAGATATATTAGATCCAGCTTTACTTAGACCGGGTAGATTTGACAGACAAATAGTTGTTGGAGCTCCTGATGTCAAAGGTAGAGAAGAGATATTAAAAGTTCATACAAAGAAGAAGCCTTTAGATGAAACTGTAAATCTTAAGGTTCTAGCTAAGAGAACTCCAGGATTTAGTGGTGCTGATCTTGAAAATTTAGCTAATGAAGCGGCATTATTATCTGTTAGAAGGGGTAAGAAGCAAATATCTATGCTTGAAATGGAAGAGGCTATTACGAGAGTAATAGCAGGGCCAGAAAAGAAGAGTAAAGTAATCAGTGAACAAGATAGAAAACTTACAGCCTATCATGAAGCAGGGCATGCTGTTGTGATGAACTTACTACCAAATGCTGATCCTGTACATGAAATATCTATAATTCCAAGAGGAAGAGCTGGTGGATATACAATGCATTTACCAAATGAGGATAGATCATATACATCTAAAGCGAAACTAAAAGATGAAATGATTGGGCTTCTAGGAGGAAGAGTTGCAGAAAAATTAGTTCTTGGAGATGTAAGTACAGGAGCTAAAAATGATATAGACAGAGCAAGTGCTATTGCTAGAAGTATGGTTATGGAATATGGTATGAGTGATAAAATAGGAACCATATCATATGGAACAGAGCAAAATGAAGTATTCCTTGGAAGAGATTTTGGAAAGGGAAGAAACTTTAGTGAAGAAGTTGGCGCTTTAATAGATGAAGAAATAAAGAGTTTTATTGATGAAGCATACAATAAAGCAGAAACATTATTAAAGGAAAATATGAGTAAGCTTCATGCGGTTTCAAAAGCTTTACTTGAAAAAGAAAAGTTAGAAGGAAAGGAATTCCTTGAAATATTTGAACAGGCATAAGAATTAATTAAAAAGGCTAGGCTTTAATTATCTTAAAAGTCTAGTCTTTTTGTTATTTAAGTGGGAACGAATTGAATTTTTATAGTGATTTCATTCTTGAATTAACGAATTATATTGTCTCTAAATCAAAAAATGTTCGAAAAAAATTTTGAAAAGTATGTATTGTAATGATATAATCACTATAGAATTTATAATATTATGATAGGAGCTGAAAAGATGAAAAGTGATATTGAAATAGCACAAGAAGCAAAGATGGAACCTATAGTAAAAATAGCAGAAAAAATAAATTTAAGCGAAGATGATATAGAATTATACGGAAAATATAAATGTAAAATATCGTTAGATGTTTTAGAAAAAAATAAGAATAAAAAAGATGGAAAATTAATATTAGTAACAGCTATAAACCCAACACCAGCAGGTGAAGGTAAATCAACTGTAACTGTAGGGCTTGGACAAGCTTTTTGTAAACAAGGTAAAAATGCAGTTATAGCATTAAGAGAGCCTTCTTTAGGACCTGTATTTGGAATAAAAGGTGGAGCTGCAGGTGGTGGATATGCTCAAGTTGTTCCTATGGAAGATATTAATCTTCACTTTACTGGAGATATGCATGCAATTACATCAGCAAATAATTTACTTTGCGCAGCAATAGATAATCATATACATCAAGGTAATGTTTTAAAAATTGATTCAAGAAGAATAATATTTAAAAGAGTTATTGATATGAATGATAGAGCTTTAAGGCATATTGTAGTTGGTATGGGCGGAAAAGTTAATGGCTTTGTTAGAGAAGATGGATTTACAATTACAGTAGCGTCAGAAATTATGGCTATATTGTGTCTTGCTAAGGATCTTAAGGATTTAAAAGAGAGAATGGGAAATATATTAGTTGCTTATGATTTGGATGGAAATCCTGTATATGCTAAGCAACTGGAAGTTCAAGGAGCTATGGCATTGTTATTAAAGGACGCTATTAAGCCAAATTTAGTTCAAACATTAGAGAATACACCTGCTATAATTCATGGTGGACCATTTGCTAATATAGCACATGGATGTAATTCATTACTAGCTACAAAAATGGCATTGAAACTTGGTGATATAGCAATTACAGAAGCCGGATTTGGTGCTGATCTTGGGGCGGAGAAATTCTTAGATATTAAATGTAGATTTGGTGGACTAAATCCAGACTGTGTTGTTGTTGTAGCAACTATTAGAGCATTAAAACATCATGGTGGTGCAAGTAAAGAAGAATTAAGTATTCCAAGTGTTGAGAAACTTTCTAAAGGTATAGTTAATTTGGAAAAGCAAATTGAAAATATAAAGAAGTTTAATATTCCAGTAGTAGTAGCTATTAATAGATTTTTAACAGATAGTTCAGAAGAAATTGAATTTATCAAGGATTATTGTGGAAAACTTGGAGTGAAAGTTGCTCTTTCAGATGTATGGGCAAAAGGTGGCGAAGGTGGAATAGAATTAGCCAATATGATAGAAGATGTATTGACTAAAGAAACTTCAGACTTTAAGCCAATATACGATGCAAATGAAACTATAGAAAATAAAATTTTTACAATTGCTAACGAAATTTATGGAGCAGATAAGGTTACATATAGTGTAGCAGCCAAAAAACAAATAAAGGAATTAGAAAAGTTTAATTTAGATAAATTACCAATTTGTATGGCTAAAACTCAATATTCATTATCTGATAATCCTAATCTTTTGGGTAAACCAGAGGGATTTGGAATAACTGTACAAGAAGTAAAGGTATCTAGTGGTGCAGGATTTATAGTAGTATTAACAGGAAATATTATGACAATGCCAGGATTACCTAAAGTTCCTGCTGCTAATAGAATGGATATAAAGGAAAATGGGGAAATTGTAGGACTGTTCTAAAAAAGTTATATATTGTTAACTACTTGACAAATTCTTATGAATTGCTAAAATTATATTGTCAAAATTAAGTTATTTATTGGAATAAAGGCAGCTATTAATGGCTGCTTTTAATTATATTAAGGTGGTGCTTTTATGGTTTTACTTGTGGATGTGGGAAATACTAATATTGTACTTGGAATTGAAAAAGATAACGATTTTATAGTTGGATGGAGAATATCAACAGATGATGATAAAACATCAGATGAATATTCAATTCAAATTATGCAATTATTTAATCAACATGGATTAGATCCAAAAGATATAGAAGGTGTAATAATATCTTCGGTAGTTCCTAACATAATGCATTCACTAGAAAATATGGTGAGAAAATGTTTTAAACTTGAACCAATAATTGTAGGCCCAGGAATTAAAACAGGTATTAATATAAAATATGATAATCCAAAAGAAGTTGGAGCAGATAGGATTGTTAATGCAGTTGCTGCTCATGAGATATATAAAAGGTCTGTTATAATAATAGATTTTGGAACAGCAACAACATTCTGTGCTATGGCTAAGAATGGCAACTATCTAGGCGGTTGTATAGTTCCAGGTATAAAGATATCTTCAGATGCACTATTTGAAAGAGCTGCTAAACTTCCAAGAGTAGAATTGGAAATGACGCCTAATATTATATGTAAGAGTACTGTTACAAGTATGCAAGCAGGAATATTATATGGTTATATAGGGCAAGTAGAATATATAGTGAAAAAAATGAAAGATGAAATGATGAAGGGAGATGAAGAGGAACCATATGTTATTGCGACAGGTGGGCTTGCCAATCTTATAAATAAGGGGACAAATGTTATCGATAAAGTTAATCCTGATTTAACATTACAAGGATTAAAAATACTATACTATAAAAACAAGGAGTAGATTATATGAAAATAGGCAATCTGGTCTTTGATAATAATGTATTCTTAGCGCCTATGGCAGGAGTTACTGATATTTCTTTTAGAGGATTGTGTAAAGAAATGGGATGTGGGCTTGTGTATACTGAAATGGTTAGTGCAAAAGCACTTCATTATGATAGTGAAAATACACAAACATTATTAAGAATAGCAGAAGAAGAAAGACCGGTAGCAACACAGGTTTTTGGAAGAGAACCAGAAATAATGGCTGAAGCTTGTGAGAGATATTTTAATGATAGAGATGACATATGCATAATAGATGTAAATATGGGATGTCCTGCACAAAAGATAGTAAAAAATGGTGAAGGTTCTGCATTGTTGAAGGAACCAAAGCTTGCAGCAGAGATTTTAAGAACTATGAAAAAAGTGGCAACTAAACCAGTAACGGTTAAGTTTAGAATTGGTTTTGATGAAGATAATATTAATGCAGTGGAATTTGCAAAATATGTGGAGTATGCTGGAGTAGATGCTATAGCTGTTCATGGAAGAACAAGAAAACAAATGTATGAAGGAAAGGCTAATTGGGATATTATTAGACAGGTTAAAGAAGCTGTTAATATTCCAGTTATAGGTAATGGAGATATTTTCACGCCAGAAGATGCTTTAAGAGCTAAAGAAATTTCTAATGTTGATGGGATTATGATAGCTAGAGGAAGCATGGGAAATCCTTGGATTTTTAAACAAATCCAAAGAGTTTTAAATGGTGAGAAACCTTTAGAAATAACACCAGCTGATAAAATTGCTATGTGTATGAGGCATTATGAATTAGCATTAAAGTATGATGGAGAATATAAAGCTGTTAGAGAAATGAGAAAACATACTTCTTGGTATATAAAAGGATTACCAGGATGTACTGAAGTTAAAAGCGTAATAAATACTATGAATGATAGTGAACGAGTTTTAGAAGTTTTAAATGAATATAAAGAAAAATTGTCAAAATAATTTTGATACATGTAATTAAAATCGTTTACAAAGAATAAGATAAAGTAAAATGTTTAAGTGAATTATAGTAATTAAGGGTATGAAGAATTGATTATAAGGTATATAATAATAAGAGCGTTTAGATAAACTCAACAGCCGTATACCTTTAATTATCATTTATTGACATATTATAATGTGTGACATATAATATGTTAAATGTTTTGAAATTAAAAAAATGTGCGAAAATTATGTTGTTAAAGGGGAGTAAAATATGAGCGAAACAAAAAAATACGTAATGACATACGAAGGTGTAAAAAAACTTGAAGAGGAATTAGAATTTTTAAAGACTGTTAAAAGAAAAGAAATAACAGAAAAGATTAAAGTTGCTTTAGGATATGGAGATTTAAGTGAAAACTCTGAGTATGATGAAGCTAAAAATGAACAGGCATTTACAGAAGTTAGAATTCTTACATTAGAAAATATGTTAAAGAATGCAACAGTTGTAGATGAATCAGAAATACCATCTGATACAGTATCAGTAGGTTCAATAGTAAAAGTTAAAGATTATGACTTCGATGAAGAAGTTGAATATACAATAGTAGGTTCTGCAGAAGCTGATCCAATGAATTTTAAGATTTCTAATGAATCACCAGTAGGAAAAGGTCTTGTTGGAAAGAAAGTAGGAGAAGTAGTAGAAATTGCAGTTCCAGATGGAGTTAGCAAGTTTGAAATACTTGATATAAGAAGATCATAGTATGGAGGGAGAAAAAATAAATGTCAACTGAAGAAATGAATTTACAAGAGTTGGAATCTCAATTTAGTGAGCAAGAAGCTTTAAGAAGAGAGAAGTTAGCTCAATTAAAAAGTGAAGGTAAGGATCCGTTTGAAGTATATAAAGTTGAAAGAACTCATACTTCAGAAGGTGTTAAATCTAACTATGAAGAACTAGAAGGAAAAGAAGTAACAGTAGCAGGAAGAATAATGTCTAAGAGAGGACAAGGAAAAGTGGTTTTCTCTGATATATATGATAGAGATGGT
>JAQXTC010000085.1 GCA_029219285.1 Clostridiaceae bacterium | reverse complement strand
TTATGACATGGGATCAGTTGCGATGAGAATGCTTATAAAGATTCTTAATAAAAAGGAAATAGAAGAAACTCACTATACTCTTGATTATGAACTAATTAAGAGAGATAGTAGTAAATAAGATTATATATAAATAAGCTATATCAAAAATACATTTTGGTATAGCCTATTATTAATACTACTTACTACTGTCTCTCTTAATTAATTCATAATCAAGAGTATAATGAGTTTCTTCTATTTCTTTTTTATTAAGGATCTTTATAAGCATTCTCATAGCAACCGATCCCATATCATAACTTGGTTGAGATATAGTTGTAAGCTTTGGATAGAATATTGAAGAAACATAGTTATTATTAAATCCAATAACACTTACTTCTTCTGGAACCTTTATTCCATTTTCTCTAAGTTCATTTATAGCTCCCATAGCTATTTCATCTGAAGCACATACTATTGCATCAAATTTCTTTCCACTCTTTAAGAATTTATCTGCACCATCATATCCAGACTTAACCTTCATTGTTGATAGATATACTAAATCTTCATCAACCTTGATTTTTGAATCTTCTAATGCTTTCTTATAACCTGTAAATCTATCTCCCCAAGCATTCATAGCATCTTCTTTCACTCCTATAAATGCAGGCATCTTAATTCCTTGATTAATTAAATACTTTGTTCCATCGAATACAGCTTTAATATTGTCTATAGTAACACTTGGTAAAGTTCCTTCTTTATCTTTTGTTTCAACTAATATAGTTTTTATATTTAGTTCATTTATTACTTCTAATATTTCGTTGCTAAGCGAACTACTCATATATATTATTCCGTCAACCATCTTCTCTTTAAGAACTCTTAAGTATTCTTTTTCCTTTTCTGGATCAAAATCAGAGTTACATAGAATCACATTATAATCATATATATTTGAAACATCTTCTGCTCCTCTAACTATTTCAGGATAGAATTGACTTGATATATCAGGGATTAGAATTCCAATTGTTTTTGTTCTCTGTGTCTTTAAACTTCTAGCTACAATATTAGGTCTATATCCTAATTTCTTAATAGCATCTAAAACTTTCTTTTTAGTATCTTCGTTTACAACATCGATATCATTTAAAACTCTAGAAACAGTTGCAATAGATACACCAGCTTCTCTCGCTACGTCTTTAATAGAAGTTGCCATTTTTAATATCACTCCCATTTTAAATATTTAACATTTTAATTATACCTATATATTATCCTAATAACAAGGAAATATATAGCCAATTTATATTTATTATGAAAATAATAGTATTTGTTTCATAAAAAACACTAAACTATTTTTACTATCGATAATATTTTTTCAAATAAAACACCATTCTAAACATTTTTTATTGATAAATGAAAAAAGACTATATCAACAAGATATCCTTGTTGATATAGTCTCTTAAAAAATCAATCTATTATCTAACTACCTTAACATCCATATCAAGTTTTTCACCATTGATTGTAGTTTCAGTATAGTCAGCATCATTTGATCCATAAACTACTTCTACAGCTAATGTATCGTTCTTTATTGAAGCTTCAAACTTTTTAATAACATCCATTAACATATCATTACCCTTAACAAAAAGAGTTATCTTATCTGCAACTTCAAATCCCTTTTCTTTTCTCATATTTTGGATTTTAGAAATCATTTCTCTTACATGACCTTCTTCTCTAAGATCATCAGTTATATTAGTGTCAAGAACTACTCCGATTTCACCTTCACCAGCAAATGCATATCCTTCTAGACCTTGCATTGTCACTAATATATTATCAGAATTCAACTCAATTTCAGTTCCATTAACATTGATCACTTCAACATTTCCCGACTTAATCTTTTGAGCTAATTCCATTTGATTTCTTGATGCAATTTCTTTTCTGATTGCTGGTATTAACT
The DNA here is from genome assembly GCA_029219285.1 of Clostridiaceae bacterium. GTDB lineage: Bacteria > Bacillota > Clostridia > Clostridiales > Clostridiaceae > Clostridium. The sequence goes on along the minus strand of JAQXTC010000085.1, from coordinate 1,020 downwards.
TACCATAAGCTTTACCTAATACAGGTAAGTTTGGCTTAAGTTCAAAGTTAACATGTTCAGAAAGGTCTGCTCCAAATTTAATATTCTTGATATTTAATTCATCAGTTATGATATCACCATAATATTCTGGAAGTGATGCCACAGAAACTAATATTTCAGAAAGCGGTTGTCTGTTCTTAATATTAGCAGCATTTCTTGCACTTCTACCAAGCTTAACTATTGTGTAAGCTAAATCCATTTCCTTTTCTAATTCCTTATTTATAGCAGTTTCATCAACTTCTGGCCATCTAGTTAAGTGAATACTTTGCGCAGCATCCTTATCTAAATTAACTACTAAGTTTTGATAAATTTCTTCTGTTATAAATGGTACGAATGGAGCTGCAACCTTTGATAAAGTTACTAAAGCATTGTATAAAGTTACATAAGCACCTATCTTATCATCAGTTATTTCTTGAGTCCAATATCTAGCTCTGTTTCTTCTTACATACCAGTTAGATAATTCATCAGTAAAGTCTTGAATCATTAGTGCAGCTGTTGTTATGTCATAAGAATTTAATTTTGCATCAACATCCTTAACTAATGTATTAAGCTTAGACATTATCCACTTATCCATTACATTTTCAGACTTAAAGTCTTTGTAATCTAATGGGTTGAAGTTATCTATATCAGCATATAATACATAGAATGAATATACATTCCATAATGTGCTTAAGAATTTTCTTTGAGATTCTCCTACATCATCAATTGAGAATCTAGTTGGAAGCCATGGAGCACTTGCAGTGTAGAAATGCCATCTTGTAGCATCTGCACCTTGATGAGCTAATACTTCAAATGGATCTACTACATTACCCTTTGATTTAGACATCTTTAAGCCCTTCTTATCAAGAACATGACCTAAAACGATACAATTTTCAAATGGATTTCTATCAAATATTGCAGTTGAAATAGCAAGTAATGTATAGAACCATCCTCTTGTTTGGTCAACAGCTTCTGATATAAATTGAGCTGGATAGTTCTTTT
>JAQXTC010000084.1 GCA_029219285.1 Clostridiaceae bacterium | reverse complement strand
AACAAAAAGAGTTGCTTACTATGATTCAGAAGATAGCAACATAAAAAGCGACTTCACAAAATCACATTATTTTTTAGCAATTTTAGTGGCAGTCATTGGTTTAGCAATGGCAATTATAGGCGCTAATATTTAATTGAAAGGATAAAAATTTATGAGTAAAAATAATACTGAAAAACAAATGGAACAAGAGACTATCCTTGGAATTGCCCCATTACTTCCAAATGAAAAGAAATACGGTTTTTGGGACTTTTTCTTAATGATAAGTGGATATGCCATAGCTACATGGTGTTACACTCAAGGAGCATATTCTGCAGGATTGGTTAACTTTAAACAATTAGTACTTAGTACTTTTGGTATATCAATTTTCTTTTTAGCAATACTTTCACTACCTGTTATATTTTCAGTAAGATATGGTATTGATATTTGGATATGGTTCAGATCAATATTTGGACTTAATGGTAGTAAAGGCTTAGCTATATTTGCAGTTTTAGCTAACTTCCCTTGGTATGCAGTTGCATCAAGTATATTTGGTTCATCAATGGCAAATCTTTTAGCTCTTGGTGGAATTACTGTTCCTGATAGCGCAAAACCATTTTTAGGTTGTGTATCAATTATACTTGGAACATTAATTGCCCTAGCCGGTAATAATGCAATTAAATGGATGACTAGAATAATGGTTCCTGCAATGCTTGGTGTTGGTATAATAGTCGTTATAATAGCTTTAACTTCTGTACCTTTTGGTGATATATTAGCTTATCAACCAGACTTAAGCGCTTATTCTAATCCAAAAGATGCATATATGCTTGCTGTTGAAGGAATTATAGCCTTTGCCTTTTCATGGACTGCTGCAATGTTTGTACTTCCTAGAATGTGTAAAAAAGAAAAATACGGATACTGGGGAACAACATTAAGTTATGGTATCATAGCACCATTTTTCATATTTGCAGGAGGGGTTCTGGCTATAGCAATGTATGTGAAATTGGGAGTTATGGAAAGTGATCCAACTATAATACTTGCAAACCTTGCTTCGCCAAAGGTAGCATTATTATCACTTTTATTAGTTGCTTTTGCTAATGTTGGAACTCAAGCAATTGGTTCAAATATGAATGCTCTTGTATTAAAATCAGCATTCTCTAATGTTAAATATTCAACTTATGTAATTTTACTTGGACTTTATGTTGGATTCTTAACTATATGGGATCAAATAGTTACATACTTTAGTTCATTCTTAGCTATAGAAACTTATTTATATGCTCCAATGATGTCTATATTATTTGTTGATTTCTTCTTTGTTAAGAAACAGCATTTAAAACTAAAAGATGCTTATTTCCTAGAAGGAAAAGACAAAGGTGCCTATGCCTTTAAGAAAGGTTTCAACTTAATTGGAATTGGCTGTGTTATTTTCGGAATAATATGTGGATGTTTAGTTTATAATCCAATAACAGGTGCAATTTATTCAGAACTTTTCTATGTTATAACAGGTTCAGGAACTTCATTCCTAAGTGCAGGTATTCTTTACTTCATAATATGCAAATCTAGTTTTGGACAAAGATATCTTGCAAGAACTAAATAAAAGACAAAAAAAATGCCAGTAACTTTTAAGTTACTGGCATTTTTACTTTAGTTTCTACCGTCTATTTCTAAAAATGCATCTAAGAATATTTTCATTGATTCCTTAGATCCAACTGATACTCTTATTTATTTCTTTAATAATTCATTACCATATGGATGAACTAATACTTTCTTTTCCTTTTCTAATTCATCAGAAACAACCTTAGCCTCTCTCTTTGGTGTTACAAATATAAAGTTACCCATACAATCTCTGCATTCATAACCATTGTTACGTAATTCATCTAAGATATATTTTTTACCTTCTTTTTCAGTCTTTATTAATCCTTCAATTATATCTGGGTTATCTAAGATACGTTCTGCAAATAATAAAGCTATTGCATTAGCATCAAATGTTAATCTTGCATTTCTTACATAGTGAATGATTTCAGGATTACTAATAATCATGCCTAAACGACATGCAGCTATTGAGAAAAGCTTAGAGAATGTTCTTAATACAATAACATTATCTCTTTCCTTAGCAAAGTTTATAAATGTCTTATCATAGAAATAATGATAAGCTTCATCTATGATAACAACTGCTCCTACTGAACTTGCCTTATCAATTATTTGTCTTGCTTCCTCTTCAGAATATACATTACCAACTGGATTATTAGGGTTTAGTAATACAACTATTCTAGTGTCATCTGTAATTGCAGCACATATCTTATCTGCTGTTATAGTTAAATCACTTTCATAAGAAACAGGAACATGCTTTAAACCTAAAATGTTGCAGTTTACCCAGTACATTTCAAATGAAGGTGCAACAGTTACTACTTCTTTACCTTTTTCTCCGAATGTTTCTAATAAATAACGAATAGCCATATCTGATCCGTTTGTTGTTAATACATTTTCAAAATCCACTCCAACAAATTTAGCATACTTCTTTACAAATCTATCTGGTTCTGGATATATTGATAAAAATTCAGGAGTTATTTCCTTTAATACTGAATCAACAAATTCTTTTGGAAGTCCTTCTGGATTTTCATTCATATCATATCTATGATATCCGTATCTACCTTGCATTGGGAATACTCTTTCAGTATTCTTAATATCTTCATTTACATAATATTTCATCTCTTATTTTGCTCCTCTCATTTTTAAAGAATTACTTTTACATCTTTTCTATTATTAAAATCCTCCATAACCTTGCTAATTGCACATGTAATATTTTCAGGTATGTATGATTCAATTTTGCCACTATTAACAGCCTTTAAGAAACTAACTATTTCATATCTTATTCCTTCACCTTCTAATTGATAGAAATATCTCTTATTATCTTGTGGATTTTCATATCTAACTTCAAAATAATCAGTTTTCCACCAAGGTGCAGGTACATAAATATATCCCTTTGTTCCTGAAATAATTAATTCTCCTTCAGATTTAACTCCATTTCCAACCTTAATTGATGCTACTGCATTCTTATATGTAAAGTTAATGTTAGTAAATAAATCAAAGTTATCTGTCATTAATTTTGTTTGAATATTCTTATCTGTGTATTCACAACCTAATATTGAAAATACAGCTAAAAGAGCATATGTCCCCCATGAATATATACTTCCCCATTCTTTATCCAATTGCTTATCTTCATCAATTTTTTCTAGGCTTGTACATGTCGCATCTACAGATACAACATCACCTATAAATCCACTTTTTATAAGTAATTGAAGACGTGCAAAAGCAGTAGAATAAGCTGTTTTAATAGACTCCATTAATATACAATTATTCTTTCTTGCTAAATTAAATAATTCTGCACATTGTTGTGAATTAATTGTGATTGGTGACTCACAAAGAACATGCTTCTTTTTAAGCAATGCTTTCTTAATATGGTCATAATGCATAGTTGGATGCGAAAATAAATAAATGGCATCAACTGAATCTAAAAGTTCATCAAAATTTTCTGTTACCGTATCTAATGTTCTTAACTTATCTGGCATAGTTTCAATATTATCAACACATATACCTTTAACTTCTAATCCATTTACATATCTAGCTTCTCTTTCAAACTTTTCTAAAACTGAAGATTCGCCAACTAACCCTAAAGTTAACTTTCTTTCTTCTGAACGAATTTCTGAACTTGATACTCCCATAGTACGATCTAAATAAACTACATTACAATATTCATTTAAATAATCAAACTTACCACGCCAATCTGAGCCTACAGTGAAAATATCAACATCGTATCTTTTTATATCATCAATTTTTTGGCCTTCATATTCTTCTACTATAATTTCATCAGCTAATCCTGTAGCCTTAACTGCTTCCATACGTTCTGTTAGCGATTGTTGAACATTAATTTTCCCTCTGACCTTATCAAAGGAATCAGATGTTACTCCAACAATAAGATAGTCCCCCAAGGCCTTAGCTCTTTCAAGTAATCTTATATGTCCATAATGTAATAAATCATATGTTCCGTATGTTATTACTTTTTTCATTTTCCCCCCGCCTTTTTCCTTTTCACATTATTTTATCCTATTAAACTAAACTTACTAAAACATTCTTAATAATCTTAATTATTTCATTAAATATTGTCTATTTTCAACTTAATCAGACAATACCCACTATATAATTATAGTATTACATTGACTTTTTTTCAATGAAAAAGCAAACTAAAAAGATGTACCAAAAGGTACATCTTCTTAGTTACTTTCATATATAAAATCATGTAACGCCTTTATATTTACATCTTGATCCCAATTTAAATGATATACTCCTTCGCAAGAATCAGAAGTTGTCCCATCCATTGGTATTCTAAATTCCTTAGCAGAGCCATTAGTTACACTAAGCAATGCTTTAGCTAAGTCTAAACATTCAGTAGTAGAAAGATTTGTTTCTACATA
>JAQXTC010000083.1 GCA_029219285.1 Clostridiaceae bacterium | reverse complement strand
TATCTAGATAACATAAGTCTTAATATTCCAAAAGGAAGTATAGTTGGTTTTATTGGAGAAAATGGAGCAGGTAAAACTACAACAATAAAAGCGATATTAAATTTAATTAGCAGAAATTCAGGCGAAATAAATATATTTGGACTCGATAATATAAAATATGAAGAAAAGATAAAAGAAGAGATAGGGACTGTTTTAGATGATTGCTTTTTTTACCCTGATTTTAATGCAACTGCAATAAAAAAGGTAATGAAGAATACTTATAGGAATTTTGATGAGAAGCTATTTAATGAATACTTAGATAAATTCAAGTTACCTAAAAATAAGGCAATTAAAGAATTATCTAAAGGAATGAATATGAAACTAAAAATTGCAGTAGCTCTTTCACACAAACCTAAGTTACTTATTCTTGATGAACCTACAAGCGGTTTGGATCCAATTGTAAGAAATGAGATTTTAGATATATTTTATGATTTCATTCAAGACGAAGAACATTCAATTTTGCTATCATCTCATATAACTACGGATTTAGAGAAAATAGCCGATTATATAACATTTATTGATTCGGGTAAGATTATTTTATCTAAAACTAAAGATGAACTTATATATAAATATGGAGTTATAAAATGTTCTGAAAAAGATTTTCGAAATATTGACAAAAACGATGTGGTTGCTTATAGAAAAAATGACTTTTCATATGAAGTATTAATATCAGATAAAAATGAGATTAAAAGGAAGTATCCTAGTATGATTATAGATAATACAAGTTTAGAGGATATAATGTTATTTTTAGTAAGAGGTGAAAAGAAATGAAAGGATTAATATTAAAAGATTTATTGCAATTAAAAACATATTCAAAGTCATTAATGCTAATATTTGTATTTTTCACTATTATTTCATTTACTAATAACAATCCTTCTTTTGCATCAGTTAGCATAATTGTTTTATCTTGTATGATGGTAATTACATCTTTTGCTTATGATAATATTGGTAAGTGGGATGGTTTTGCACTTTGTACACCAATAAAAAGAAATCAAATTGTGTTTAGTAAATATGCATTAGCATTATTATTAGTTTTTTTCGGAACAGTAATATCTTTCATATCTACTTATATTTTTACAATTGTTAAAAAAGTGGAGTTTGGTATGGAGGCTGCAGTTACTATAGGGGTTGGTTTAGAGGTCGCTATTATTCTTATTAGTATAATGATGCCATTAATTTATATCTTTGGAGTTGAAAAAAGTAGGTATATTTTTATGATTGTAGTTTTAATTCCTACTTTGATGGGGGTTTTTGGGATAGGTGTGCCAAATTATAATATTTTATTAATTTTATTGAAATTTTCACCTGTATTTACTATTTTAGTATTTATGTTGTCATATTTTATATCTTCAGCAGTGTTTGATAAAAAAGAGTTTTAAAAATATGTTAAAAATATAAAATGTTTTCCCTTTATTTATTAAAATAAGGTATAATCATTTTTAGAATTAAAAATGTTAAGGCAAAAGGGAGGAAAAACGTGTATATTTTAAATTTTATAAGAGGAGCATGTATGGCATTAGCTGATAGTGTACCAGGAGTTTCTGGTGGAACTGTTGCTTTTATATTAGGATTCTATGACGAGTTTATAAATTCATTAAATTGTTTGATTTCAAAGGACAGTAAAGATGAAAAGAAAAAAGCGGTTATATTCTTAATAAAACTTGGAATTGGATGGGTAGTGGCATTTTTATTAGCTATATTATTCATAACATCAGTATTTGAAAGCCATGCTTATCAAGTAAGTTCATTATTTATAGGATTTATTCTATTTGCAATACCTATAATAATTAAGGAAGAAAAGAAAGTGTTAGTTGGAAAGTATTTCAATTTGATTTGGGTTATTGTTGGAATAGTAATAGTTGCTGCTATAACATATTTTAATCCAGCATCATCAGGTTCAGGTATAAATTTAGAAATCAGTAATTTAAACTTAGGCCTTATTGTTTATACTTTCTTTGCAGGAATGATTGCTATATCAGCAATGGTTTTACCAGGAATATCTGGTTCGACTCTATTACTTATATTTGGCTTATATGCACCGATAACAAGTGCAATAAAGGAAGTACTATCATTTAAGTTTGAGTATTTACCGGTTTTGGTTATTTTCGGATTAGGGGTTTTGACTGGTATTACTGTAACAATAAAATTAATTCGTTATATGCTTAATAATCATAGATCAGGAATGATATATTTTGTATTAGGTTTAATGATAGGATCATTATATGCAGTTGTTATGGGACCAACAACATTTAAAGTACCTCAAGATCCTATGTCAATATCTACATTTAGTATTGTATTCTTTGCAATAGGTGGAGCAATAATATTAGGTCTTGAAAAAGTAAAAACAATTTTATCTAGTAAGTAGGAAAAATATAAATAAAGATAGTATATAAGTTATTAAGTACTTATATACTATCTATTTTTTTATTATATAATTAATTATTGTATAAAAAAAGGAGGAAATTATGAAGGGGAAGTTAAGCATAAAAAGAGTAATACTTATTGTAGTAGTAGTGATTTCTATTTTATTAGGTGGAATGTTTTTATGGATGAGTAATTCATACGATTATAGAGAGTGTGCTGAAGTAGCATTGCAAGAATCAGATGATTTAAATGTAATAGAAAGCAATGATTATATTGAGTTTAAATTAAATGGAGTTAACATGGAAAAGGGATTTATATTCTATCCTGGTGCAAAAGTTGAACCAGGCAGTTATGCACCTTTATGTAGAAAAATAGCTAAAAATGGATATAAAGTAATAATAGTAAAGATGCCATTGAATTTTGCAATATTCGATAAAAATAAAGCAAAGAATATAATTGATGAAAATAGCGATATATCTACATGGATTATAGGGGGTCACTCATTAGGTGGAGTTATGGCTAGTGATTATGCACTTGAAGATGATAGAATTAAAGGTGTAGTATTATATGCTTCTTATCCACAAGGAGAAAATCTAAAAACTACAGATAAAAAGATATTAAGTATATGGGGAAGCAATGATGGTGTTGCGGATTTAAACAAGGTGAAAAATGCTAGTTTTCCAGATGATGCTCATCTTGTTGAAATTCAGGGTGGAAATCATGCTGGATTTGGTGATTATGGAGAACAGTCAGGTGATAATGAAGCGACAATAAGTGGCAAAGAACAAATTGAAAAGGCTTCAGAGGTAACCTGTGAATTTTTAAAAAACATATAGTACAAGGGGGAAAATAAATGTTTGATATTAAGATGTTTGAAAATATGACTGTAGAAAATAAATTAGATACTATGATTACTATGCTTGAAGGGTTAATATCTGGTGATGATTTAGATATAACTAAAGCAGCTAATGCATCAGCGTTAATTAATGCTTTAATTGGAAGAATTAATTGGTGTGGTTTTTATTTAGTCAAAGGAAATGATTTATTATTAGGTCCGTTTCAAGGAATGCCTGCTTGCACAAAAATTGAAATAGGAAAAGGTGTTTGTGGAAAAGCAGCAAGAGAAAAAAGGATTATTTTAGTTAAAGATGTTCATAAATGTGAAGATCATATTGCATGTGATGCTGCATCAAATTCAGAAATAGTTATTCCGCTAATTAAAGATAATAAGTTATTTGGGGTTTTAGACTTAGATAGCGATGAATTTGAAAGATTTACAGAACTAGAAAAAGAATATTTAGAAAAGGCTGTAGAAGTACTAAATAAGTATATAAATTGGGAGAACATTATATAGGAGGATGCAATGATAAAAAAGTTAAAAAATAAGTTGATGAATATTGATAAAAGTTGTTTTATTGCAGAAAATGCTATAGTGGTAGGGGAAGTTACTATTAAAGAGAATTCTTCTATATGGTACGGAGCTGTAATAAGAAGTGATATGGCTGAGACTGTTATAGGAAAAAATACAAATGTACAAGAAAATACAACAATTCATAACGATAAAAATCACTCTGTAAAGGTTGGTGATAACGTAACTATTGGACATAATTGTGTAATACATGGGTGTGAGATTGAGAATAATGCATTAATAGGGATGGGTTCTGTCATATTAAATGGAGCAAAAATAGGAGAAAATACAATTATAGGTGCTGGTAGTTTAGTTACACAAAATAAAAAAATTCCATCAGGAGTTTTATGCATGGGAAGTCCAGCGAAGGTAATTAGAGAACTTACAAAGGAAGAGATAGAATCTATAAGTAAGTCAGCAATACATTATTTAGAAATGGCGGCACTACATAACGTGAAGTAAATCAAAATGAAAAATTCAAAAAAAGATTTAACAAATTTAAAGGGGAAATTGTATAAATTATAATTAACTCTGAAAATAGCGTAAATACTAGGAGAAGGCAATCTGAATTAATCAGGTTGTCTTCTTTCTTTAATTAGAAAAATGAAGGAAGTACAAATGAAAATTGCAAAAAATATTGACTTAGGTAAAAAAATAATATAGAATAAAAATATGTCAAAAATGTAATTATAAATTAAACAGACAGTAAAATGGATAGTGTAAACTTTCGTATGAAAAAATAAACTATTATTTATTGATGTTTAAATTACAAAATTCAAGTTAAATATTAGCTTGTATTTTTAAATTTAGGCACAACAAAAAGACCTTCGATTGCGGAGGCAAAAAAAAATAAACCAATATTTAATTTTATAAATATCAAGAAGTTTGAGATTCTTGCATATGCAAAATAGTTTGTTGACCAAGTGCAATAAGAATTTGCCATTTTGCAGGCATGTTCTCAACAGAGTTAAGTTCATCAAGTTCATTTAATGGACGCCAATAATTATATGGATGTGGACGTAAAAAGTTAACGAAATTCTGTTGAAACAGGATCATCGTTACTAAGGCCTATAACTTGAGTTAGATCAAATATTTTATTTTCTTCTAATTCAAATTGCTGCTTCGCTAGCGGATAGGCAGTATATCCATCAGCAACAAATTTTAATACTTTGTTTGG
>JAQXTC010000082.1 GCA_029219285.1 Clostridiaceae bacterium | reverse complement strand
ATTATGACATTTACTGGAGTTAGATTATTTCATCACTAATAGATAAATAAAGTACAACTGTAATTAAATTCTTTCAAGTTACAGATGTACTTTAATTTTATCTATGCTCCTAAGTTTAATTTAATTTTACTGCTTTCATCTTTGATTTTAAAACTATTCTCAGCAGGGGAATCTTTCTTGTATCTATTTCCAAATTTAGAATCATTAATTAAAATTTCTCCACTATCACATTCTAAATCAAGAGAATATTGATCTTCTTGTAATGAGGAAGTAATTTCAATATCACCACAGTCAGAATTAATTATATTTGTTCCTTTAAGTTCACCGTTAATCTTTACTTTGCCTGATTCTAAATTTAAATCTAAGCCATTAGTATAAATTTTATCAGCTTTAATATCACCAGATTCATTTGTGGCAGTGATTTTATTTGCTGTAAAGTCATTAAACTTTAAGCTGCCAGATTGTGATGTGGAATTAAAATCTTCTGTTTTTGTATTATTTACTATAATATCACCAAAATCTGAATTAAGATTTATTGCTTTACAATTTGAATTATCTAAAGAAATCTTACCATCATCTGCTTTAATATTAACAGAGTCACTGGATAAAGAATTTAGATTAATATTACCGAAATCTGAACTTAAATCAATTTTTGTTGACTTAAGAGAATCAATTTTTATATCTCCATAATTTTGATTTCCTTTTACTATACTTAAAGTTGTGTTTTCAGGTATGCATATTGTAATTTTATTTTTTCTATCGGTGTTACCGGAACCGAAGAAAGATAAATTAAAATTTATTTTTTTTATACTTTTATCCTTTAATATTAAAGTATCTCCATCAACATTATAAGTTAATTCATATTTACTTTTGTCATAAATTCCATTGATAGAAAATTCATTTCCGGAAATGATTTCTATATCACCATAATTAAAATCAATATCAATATTTTTAAATTCGTTTAGATTATCATTAATCTCTACAAGGTTTTCTTTAATATCTGCTATATTTATGCCATTTGAATCTATAAAAACGCTTTTAAAGCCACCTGAAAAAAAGCCAATTGCCATTAAAATAAGTCCAGCTGCTATTAAACTAAGAGCAACTTTTATTGATTTTTTCATAATTAATCATCCTTTCTATTTTTTATTACGTTGAATTTTAATAAAATCTTATTTGAAATGTTTTTTATCCAATGATTTATACTTGGCATCATGCTTCTTATACCATGCCAGATTATATAGCTAAGACCAATTACAAATAATCCAGCGCCAATATAAAATGCAGCAGTAGAAGGGGTGTTAATGGTTAATGCTATACCTACAACCAATGTAATACCACCAGCAAAAAGCAAGGCAACAGCAACGGCTACAATTGATAAAATTACTGCACCTAATGAGAAAACTATAGCTATTAATACAATAAATGCAGCAAGAGCTATAGGTAATCCAATTGGTGCTGCAAAAATTGCCAAAATAATCATCCATATTTTAGTACCAAGACGGTTTGTATTATTTTCATCATTAAATGCGTAATCTGCAAGAATTTGCGAAGCAATAGCAGAAGTAGAACCAAGTTCTCGAATTACTTCTTCATCACTTTTATTTGAGTCTTCAAAATATTCTAAATAATAATTTCTAATATTACTTCTTTCTTCTTTTGGAAGTTTTCTAAGTTTTCTATCTAAATCACGTAAAAAGTCATACCTATTCATTAATTTTATTACCTCCATATAATACTTTATCAACACTATCTTTGTACGCTGACCAATCATTTAAATACTGATTAAGTTGAAGTTGTCCTTTTTCAGTAATTTTATAATATCTCCGATTTCTTCCTTGATATGCCTTGTCATATGTAGTTAGAAATTCATTTTTTTGCAGTCTTCTAAGAACAGGATATAGAGTAGACTCTGAAATACTCATTATTTGTCTTACATTCTGTGTAAGTATATATCCATATGTGTCTTCTCTAGATAAAATAGCTAATACACATGCATCAAGCAATGAAGAACCTAATTGAAATGACAAATTATTACCTCCCTGTATAGTATTGTTTTATATATAATACTATACGCCATATAATATTATATTTCAAGTATTTAACAAAAATAAATTGATATTCCTTTAAATGAAAAAATATAAATTAAAGTATTAATGTTTCAAAGTAATAAGAATTTACATGGAGTTAATAAGTGTATCCTCTCAATAATTTACGTAACTATTAATATACTAATAATATAAACAAATTTAATAGATAAGGAGAAAGGTAACAAATGATGGCAGCAATGTTCATAAAGGAATGGGCAACAATTTTGGTATTAGTAATTTTAACTATAGGTTGTTTGTTTTTGATATGGAAAAATAGGTTTAATGTTAATAAAATTACTAAATTAATTATATCTTCATTGATTATATTTACTTTTAATACGTGCTTAATTTTTAGCTTCGAGCCTTTTAATAGTTATAAAAATGTAAAAGTATTCAACAATATGAATGAAGATGGATTTGGTAAAAGATTAAAGGTTCATTTTCTTAATGTAGGGCAAGGGGATTGTATTTTAATTGAACAAGGGAAACATTATATGCTTATTGATGCAGGAAAAGAAAGTGATGAGAAAAAGATTGCAAATTATTTGAAAGATGTAGGGATTGAAAAGTTTGATTATGTAGTGGGAACCCACGCTCATGATGATCATATTGGTTCTCTTGATTATATAGTAAAGAACTATGAGGTTGATACATTATTTATGCCTTTTGTTAAAAACACAGAAGATAAGGACTATAATAATCTTTTGAAAGCCTGTGATGAAAAAGATTTAATGATTACAACAATAAAAAAAGGTGAAGAATTTAAATTTGGCAATGCTTACTGCAAAGTATTAGCACCGGCAAATTCAGATTATAAAGAAATAAATGATTATTCAATTGTAATAAAGATGACCTTTGGTGATATATCATTTTTACTAACTGGAGATGCGCAAGTTGTTTCAGAAGGTGAAATGGTAAGTAGTGATGAGAATTTAAAATCAGATGTTCTCAAAGTTGGACATCATGGAATTCCTACATCATCTAGTGAAGGATTTTTAGAAAAGGTTATGCCTAGATATGCAGTTATATCAGTTGAAGGAGATAGTAATTATGCAGATGTTATTAGTAGATTGCAAAAGAGAAATGCAAAGGTATACTGCACTAATCTTAAGGGTGATATAATAGCAGAAACTGATGGAAAAGAAATATTATTTAAAACAGAAAAATAAAAGGCGCAATATGCGCCTTTTTAAAATATATTTTAGAAATCCCCTAAGGATTTCCTCCTCAATTCTTAATTCTTACCTCTTAATTCTTAATTATTTAAAAGGGTAGGCATCAGAAGGCATTCTCCAATCACCACGAGGTGATAGGGAAATTGATCCAACTTTTGGCCCATCTGGAAGAGCGCTTCTCTTAAATTGTTGAGTAAAGAATCTCCACATGAATTTATCAAGCCATTTTTGGATAGTTTCTTCAGAATAATCTTCTTTAAAGGCTTCTTTAGCTAGGAATAAGATTCTTTCTTTAGAAGAACCATGCTTAATAAAGTGATATAAGAAGAAATCATGAAGTTCATAAGGTCCTACAATATCTTCTGTTTTTTGGGCTATTTCACCTTTAGCATCCTTTGGTAAAAGTTCTG
>JAQXTC010000081.1 GCA_029219285.1 Clostridiaceae bacterium | reverse complement strand
TAAATATAAGAATGGTAAGAAGAGTGGAAAAGGTCTTATTAGAGAGTATTATTCATATGCAATTTCTGCTACAGCAATAACTTGGGGATTACAAATCTTCTTTGGAAGATTACCAAGAATTGATGGTATTAATACGGCTATTGTTGCAATTATTGCATTAATAATAATCAGTATTTGTATATCTTATGGAAGAGGTGTACTACATAATTATTTTTCAAATTATAGTACAAAATTAAGAACTATAGTAAGAATAATCGTAGATGTTTTAGCTTTATTAATTAATATCATTATCAATGAATGTAGATTTAGGATGATATCATTTTGGTTAATTTTATGTATGCTTTATTTTGCAGTTATCATAATAGAAGCGTTCTGTAAAAATTTTATAGACGATTAGTTTCATATTTGGAAAAAGACAAGCGGCAAGTATTGGGCAAAATCTAGCTAAAGAATTTGCAAATTGTAACTTTGTCATGTATTCATCTGATTTAAAAAGAGCTAAGCAAACAGCATAAATTGTAGGTAGCTACATGGGCATATCCCCTATATTAATACCGGAATTAAGAGAACGCAATCTTGGAAAATGTGTAGGGAAGTCAGTGAAATGGCTAAGAGAAAATATGGAGTGCAAAGAGAAAAGTATTGATGATAGAATTTTCAGAGATGCAGAAAGCAGAAGAGATGAATGGAATAAATTACTATAAAGAAGATTAGTGATATGTCTTATTTAAAGTGCAAATAGTTGTGTTTGGGGGCGGTTTAGGTTGATTGAGTTACAGTCAGTAAAATTTTCTGATAAAAAATTACTTTATAATATTTTTCAAAAATATCTTTATGAGATGACTAAATTTTATGAAGAAGAAATGGATACGCAGGGGAATTATAAATATAAATATTTTGATGATTATTTTATAGAATCAAAACGTAAAGCATTGTTTATAAAATATTCAGGCAAGCTTGTAGGTTTTATAATGATAAATAATTATTCATATATTGGGCAAAAGCCTGATTATGTGCTTGCTGAATTTACGATTTTTCCAAGCTTCAGGAAAAGAGGCATGGCACAACAAGCAATTAATTTAGTATTTACACAATATCCCGGTAAGTGGGAATTGAAATTTAATTTAAAGAATAAGACAGCTATGAGGTTTTGGTTTAAATCAACCAAGGCATTTAAACCAAAGTTATATAAGCTAGAGCATGAGGAGCAAGTGCTTACATTTAGAGTAGAATAGATTGGGGGAATAGTAATGGATAAAAAATACGAAAAGTCTATGGAAACAGAAAATAAAATATTTAAAGAAATGCAGGAGAATATAACAGTTCCTGATGGTACTTCAAGTGGCTTTGAAGGCCTTGATAAAGCTCTTGATTGGCTTTGTGATGGCAGCGAAAGTATCTTAGACTTTGGCTGTGGAAGTGGAACATTATTATTTCTTTGCGCTAATCGAGGTACCAAAGAGCATATAGGAATTGACTTAGCAGTTGAAGGTATTAGTTTTGCTAAGAAACGTTGTGAAATTATGAAAAATGGACATTATTCTTTTATAGCGGGAAGTATTGATGCTCTTAAAAACACAGCAGATAATTCAGTAGATGGTATTATTGTGTCTAATGTTATAGATAATATGTACCCTGATGATGCCAGAAGTGCACTTAAGGAATTTAAGAGAATACTTAAGTTAAATGGTAAAGTAATGATCAAACTTAATCCATATCTAACTAAGGATGAATTAGCAGAGTTTAAGGAACTAGAAAAAGATGTTTATGATGATGGGCTTATATTGTGGAACAGAAAGACTGAGGAGTGGCAAAAAGAATTAAGGCAACAATTTAAAATAGTGGATAATTATGAATTTACTATTCCACAGGTTAAGCAGGTAAATAGAGTTTTTAAATTAGTAAAGAACGCTTAGAATTAATCTAAGTGTTCTTTATTAATATATATCTAATATTTTCCATATCGACTATTAAAATCATCAATGTCAAATGCATCTGTTTGGCGTATCTCATCGAGAACCCAAACATCATTTTCTTTAATGAATTTCCAGTACTCACTAAATACCATTGATTTTGTACTTCCATCGATTATTTCTGAAGTTACATCGTTAATAGTGTAATCCACCATAGAGCCTTTGATGTAAAACCATATATGATCATAAGCGCTAGTAATTGAATACACAGCAGAAATTGGAGTAGCTTGTATAAGTTTAACATTTTTTAGTACATTGAGTTCATGTTTATAAGCCATCAACTGCAGTTTAGAATTATGATTATCTAATAAATCTTTAGAAGTAAAGGCAGCAGCGTAAGTAGCATCTCTTAAAGACCAAGACTCTTGGACAACATAATAGGCTTCATTAACACGATTTTTAATTAAGTCGTAATTCCATCGCTTGTCATTTCTCGAAACAAAATTGATTACTTTCTTGGCTTCTCTTGATTTAGTAAATACCTTAACAAATTGCAGTATTTTATTTTTAAAACCTATGCAAAGGATAATGATAAAACTAATAGCAGTACCAATAGGGCCTCTTCTACCCAAATGACCACCATCATTGTCATAGTAGGAATTATTGTAGCTTTCAGTAGATGAAGAAGAGGATGATGAAGAACTGCTACTTCCACCACCTCCGCCACCCCCAGCTCTGGCAGAAGCTATAACAGGCATTGATAATATAAAGAATAAAGTAAATAAAATAATTGCAAATTTTCTATTTTTCATAAGTCACCTCAAATCAGTTTATTGAATGATAATTATATAATACCATAATTATACATTTAATGCTAATATATTGATTTATGGTATAATATAAAAACAGGAGGAGGGTATTAAGAATGGAAAAAGATAAAAGATTTGAAGTTAAATTTACTCAAGGTGTATTGAGAGGATTCCAAGTAATAGTTGATAAAAATACTGGCGTAAAC
>JAQXTC010000080.1 GCA_029219285.1 Clostridiaceae bacterium | reverse complement strand
TATTTTATAATTATAAAATAAATCTGCACTACCAATTCTGAAATCTGAACTAGCTGTATTTTTAAGTGATTGCTCAGGATTAATACTTTGTGAAAATTCAAAGATTGTATTTGCTAAAATGACGCTTAATGATAGACTTAGAATTACTAATATAGTACGTTTTTTATTTCTCCCAAAACTAGACCATGCCATTCTGCTTTGAGGAGTTCCTTTGCTAACACTTTTCTTTTTATTAGTTCCAATAAAATCAATCTCATTATAACTAATTGCTTCTATAGGAGATACTTTCTCTGCCATTTTAGCTGGCTTTCTAACACTTATAAATATGGTTATTAATGAAAATATAGTTGCTGCTACAAATATTATAGGATTAGGTGATTGAGCTCCTACACCTTCATAAAACTTTGAATTCTTTACTAATACCGGTAATAACAATTTACCTAGAAAAAATCCAATACATAGCCCTACTGGAATTCCAATACCAGCAAGTATTAATGCTTGCTTTATGATAATAGAATGAAGTTGCTTTTTAGTTGTTCCAATGGACTTTAATAATCCATAAAAATTCATATCTCTCAATACAGAAATCTGAAAAATATTATATATAATTAAATATCCTGTAAATATAAATAATAAGGCGAAACTTAAAAGTGCTATAATTGTCCCTTCCCCCAATAGTGTACTTTTAGATAAATATAGTGGACTAATTCCTGCATTTATATAATTTTGTGCATCTGAATCCATAGAAAATCCACTATCTCTTATTACAGTTTCTAAATCTTCATTTAAATTTTTTGTATCTGGAAACTTTATAATTCCAGTAATTGTTCCAGTTTCTATCTTATCATTCTTATAAGTACTTTTTAGTTCATCAACATGTGCTTCTACATAAGCTTTAGATGCAATAATAGTTCCCATAGGAACGCCTGGATAGCTATCCCACCATCCAGCTAATACAAAATCACGTTTAACTACTTTATTATGAACAGTAATCTCTAACCTTACCTTTGAACCAACTTCCTTTGTAACGCCAAGCATGTCTAAAGTTTTACTGTCAGTTATAATCTCATTTTCTGCTTCTGCTTTATGTCCACTACTTGGTTCAGTAAATCCATATTGCATAGCTAAATCATCGTAATACCAAAACTCCGTATTTCTCTTCTTTAACTCAGTATTGTCTACACTATCAGCAAGTTTTAGGCGGCAAGCAATTTGTTCTATTAATTCATGATTTTTTATGGAATCATACTCTGATTGACTTAGATTCTTAATAATTGCGTGTCCATCGCCACCTGACAAAATCATATTGCCACATTCCATACCTCTTCTCATTTCTGATCCCATAGATAGTAAACTTGTAAATAAAATTGTGGTTAATGCAATTGCAATTATAGCAATAATATTTCTTGCTTTAAAATTCAAAAAGCTTTTTGCAGCTAACTTATTAATCATCTTTTTATTTTCAACCTTAATCATAAATTAGCACCACCCAAAATCTTTCCATCTTCAATATGAATAATACGATCGGCAAGCTGCGCAATTTCCTCATTATGTGTAATCATTACAATGGTTTGATTAAATTTTTGACCAGTCACCTTTAAAAGCCCCATTACATCCTGGCTTGTCTTACTATCAAGATTACCTGTTGGTTCATCTGCAAGAATAATCGCTGGTTTTGTTGCTAAAGCCCTTGCTATTGCAACTCTTTGTTGTTGCCCCCCTGATAATTGGTTAGGTAAATTAGTTAACTTTTCTTTAAGACCAAGAATATCAATAATTTCATTTATATATTCTTTATCTAACTTCTTTCCATCTAACTCTATAGGCAAAACTACATTTTCATAAACATTCAACATCGGAATAAGATTAAAATTTTGAAATACAAAACCTATTTTACGACGGCGGAAAATTGTTAATTCTTCTTCCTTTAATGAAAATATAGATTTTCCCTCTATTAATACTCTTCCACTAGTTGGATAATCAAGCCCTCCAAGCATATGAAGAAGAGTTGATTTTCCACTACCAGACATACCTACTATTGCTACAAATTCCCCCTTATTGACCTGCAAACTCAAGTCGTCAACTGCATTAACAACTGTATTGTTCTTTCCATATACTTTTTTCAAATTATTTGCTTCTAAGATAACCATAACTATTCCTCCCCCATAAAAAATCTGTATCACCGCTCATGTGATACAGATAGAATATCAAAATAATCTTTCAAGGTTATTTCTGAAATGTAACAGTATTGAAAGATTTATCTTTTCTCAATAGGAAGAAATATTGAAAAGACACTTCCCTTACCTAGTACACTAGAAACTTTAATATATCCCCCTCCATCAGAAAGTATCTGACGAGTTAGAAATAAACCTAACCCCACGCCTTCTCTTTCACTAACACTTGCAGAACGATAAAACCGTGAAAATATCTTTTCTTGTTCTTCATCCTTTATTCCTATCCCTTCATCAATAACATCTATTCTAAAAAAGAAACTATAAGGTATTGCTTTAATTTTAATGTTACTTTCTTTAGGGGAATACTTTACGGCATTGTCAATGACGTTATAAATCGCTTCAGCAGTCCACTTTGCATCATAATAAGCATTTCCCTGTGATATTTCTGTCTTAATATTAATATGCTTTGCTTGTGCTTTAGGCGTAATTTCAATAATTACAGAATCTATTAATTTTTCCACACTTCCTTTTTGAGGGTTAACTATAATAATTCCTCCCTCTAATCGCGATGCTTTAATTAAAGATATCATTAGAAAATTAAGCTTTTCAGCTTGAGATACTAAAGCTTTTGCACATATGACGCTATCTTTAGGTAATTTCTGCTCTAAAAGTATTTGAGAGTACAACAGTATATTAGACACTGGTGTTTTGGTTTGATGAGATATATCAGAAATTAATCTGTTGATATTTTCCTTTTCAGACATCAAATTTCTAGAAGATACCATACTAGAAGATAAAAAATCAGACATTTTTGTTTCTACAGCTGAATAAAGAGACTCATCAAGAGTATTTAATTCGAAAGTTCCACTCATAGCACTATCTAGCATATCTATTAAAGATTTCATTAATCTTTTCATACTCCTACGGTATAGAAGTATAATTGTAATTGATAAAGCTACTGTAATTACAGCAATAATTACCATTATAAAATTCCATTTATCCATTATATAACCGCCCAAGTATAACCTATACCATATATAGTTTTTATATATTTAGGTGTAGATGGTCTATCTTCTAACTTATTTCTTAAACGCTTAACAGTAACTGAAAGTGCATTTTCATCTACATATTCAGCATCACCTGTCCATATATCATCAATTAGCTGGGCCCTTGTTAAAGTGTATCCCTTGTTTTGAACTAGAAGTCGAAGTAACTTTTGTTCAGTTTTACTTAATTCAATAGGTATATTTCTTTTGGAAAACTTCATTTTACTAAATGAAAATCTAAAATCATCAATAATTATTGTATCTGTAACAACAGATGCTTTATTCCTAAGCCTAGCTGCTACCCTTGCACGTAAAATCATTAAACTAAATGGTTTAGTAATATAATCATCAGCTCCTAATTCAAGACCTGTTACTACATCCGTTTCTAAATCATTTGCCGTAAGGATTATTATTGGAACAGCAGATTTATTGCGTATTTCTTTTAATAAGTCCAATCCATTCCCATCTGGTAAGTTAATATCTAAAATGATTAGATCAAATATATTCTTTTTGAATTCCATTTGTGCTGATTTAATATCATGAACTTCTACAAATTTTAATTCACTATCTTTTAGAGCAAGTACTATACCATTGGATAATGATATATCATCCTCAACAATTAATATTCTATTCACTTATATAACTCCTATTTTTGTATTATTTTCGTTTTTAATATCTCATAAATATTTTTACATATTTTGATATAATTGTATATACTCAATATTAACAACGCACAAAAAGGTCATACCAAGGAAAATATACATATTGTATATTTCCTTTTATATGACCTTATTTATCACATTCTTATTTTTTACATGTAAAATAAATTATTCTATTTATTAGCTAATAAAATAACCGTACATCCTAATTGCCAAACCTTTTTCACTGATTTAAATCCTGCTTTATAAAGCATATTTATCTGATTTTCTAAAGTACATGGAGTATCATAATGATAAAAGCCTTTAGTTATACCTAATTCTGAACGCAATTTTTTATTTTCATTAAAATGGTAGTCTTCAAATTCTTGGCTTGGAGCTATATAATCTGTTTCAATATAAAAACCATTTTGTTTTAAGCTATTATATATTTTTTTATATAACTTAATCTTTTCTTCATGAGTGAAATGATGAAGTGTTTCTACTGATACAGCACCATCAAATACTCCTAAACCCATATCGTAATTAAAGTAACTATCTACAATAAGGTTAATTTGATTTAATTTATCTCTATGCTTTTCCTTTATCTGCTCTAACATTTCTTTAGATAAATCAACCCCAGTAACTTTAACTTTAGGATTAACCTTAAAAATTTCATCTAGTTCCAGCCCTGTACCACAACCTAAATCTAGTAAATTAAATTCTTCCACTTTAGGTATTAATTTTGCAGTTTCTATATAAAATTCGTTTGCACCTTCTACATTATTCATCATATGTTTCTCATAATCTTTAACTCTATTATTGAAAAAATAACTCATTTCTTCTAATTGCATTTCCTCATCCCCCAATATTAATTACTAGAATCTTTTAAATTCTACACTTTAATTCTATGATAATTAATACTGTAATCAAACCTCAATGATAATTATAAAAGAAGAAGTTATTTAGTTAGCCAATGCAATATACTACTGCCTCTTCTTGATATGCATCAGATTGACTTTGCATAAGCCATTAGAGACTCTACTTGAATCATGTAAAAATTGTTGAACACCACTTTTATATTTATTAATTTAATGAACCATTTAAATCTTCATCTTGTATAATTCAATTTAGAAATCATTCTCTTCTTTTTGTTTTATTTTAATCTTAATAGTGCTACATTTTCAATATGCATTGAAACTTTACTTCATATTAACATTCGCGCACGTGAGGATGCAAAGTGCATTTTTTACACCCTTTGGCGCAGAAGTTAAAAAGTTGCACCATTCCGGCGGACAACATTTAGCGCTTCTTTCCAAACAAATCATTCATAAGATCACCTGCTATTAAATACAAACCTTGGTATCATGCAAATTTCAATTTTGCTGTCATCCCTACAAGCTTGAGTTTCTTTAATTTATACATTAGTAAGCTCTCTTTTCCTCCCTGTCCTTAATGTTCATACTAACATCGTCCATTATATTATTTAGAATCTCTGCAAGTTCTTTTGGCGACTCAATCATTATCATATGACAGCAGTTTGGTACAAACGTTATCCTTATTTTTTTCATCGTTTCTTCAGATAAATACAGTTCGCAAATATAGTTCATAGCATCAGCGTGATTGCGATCTCCAAGTAATAATTCAACTGAATTGCTTGCTTCTTTCAGCAAATTTGTGTAATCAAAATCCTCCTGTAATGATTTAAAAAGCAACTCCGAATAATAACCACGCTCATTAGCCATCATTTCGCCAATCTCTTCACCAAATTCTTCCATATGTTCAAGAGTCATCAAATTGCGAAAAAAGGAACCTGCGGGTTTTAGATTTGAATCAAGACAAATAATCTTTGTCCTTGCAGATATCTCAGATTCTGCAGCTAATTTAAGAGCGATTAATCCGCCTAAACTATGGCCAACAATCACATCATATTCTTTTCCTCTAATTTGAGTTATTACCCAATTTGCAAAATCTTCCAAACTGATTGCATTTTTTGTTACTTCATGTGGATAAGATAACACATCACACTTCCAATTCGATAACAATGGTAGCAATTTATCCCAAACTTTTTCTGTACAATTTACTCCATATAAAAATAAAGCTCTCACCATAATACTCCACCATCCAATTTAACTTTACCCCCAACGCTATTCAATGCAGCAATCACACGATCATATCCCCCCCAATGCCTCAAAATTAACCTGAGCATCTGTGAATAACCTTGCTCTTGAAATATAACCTGCATATAACATCTGGTCATTTATTACTATCGGCCATCCTTTATTTGCGGCTGCTATTGCCACATGTCCCATTCCGCAGAACGCATCAATAAATCTTCCATTTCCTGAATACTTATCTATATATCCATTAATTTCATCTATAAGCCTAGCTTTAGAGCCTATATACCTATATCCCATTGTCTATCACCTTATTTTTCTTTCTTGGATCCTCAGGTTTTATTGCATCTTCCGGAATTAACCACATATTTCCTTTATATTCAGCCCCTGGTATCCTTCCGTTTTTACAA
>JAQXTC010000079.1 GCA_029219285.1 Clostridiaceae bacterium | reverse complement strand
AACTAAAATCGAAGCGAATGCTAACAGATATACTTTCGTTTGGAAGAAACCCACTGAAAAATTCGAGAAGAAACTACAAGATAAAGCTAGAAATATGCTCAATGAAATAAAGGAAAATCTACAATTAGATTTTTTAGTTCCAGAAGCAAAAATCCAAGTTACTTTTGTAAAAAAGCTTTGTGATGAATTAAATACTATTAAAGAAAAAAATAATATTGAATTTGTATCTGGGAAAGGTAAAAGAAAAAGCAAATTGCAAAAATACTATGAATTTCTTGAAGACTTTATCGATAAACAAACTAAGTATGACGACTATAATAATACTTTTAATGGTAGAAATAGTTTTTCAAAAACTGATACTGACGCTACTTTTATGCATTTAAAAGAAGATCATATGAAAAATGGCCAATTAAAACCAGCCTATAACATTCAAATAGGTGTTGAAGCAGAATACATCGTTGGCATTGATGTATCTAGTGAACGTTCAGATCAACTTACATTTATACCTTTTCTAGATAGACTGGATTCCAATTTGCCTGAAAGATATAAGTCCGTAACGGCTGATGCCGGATACGAAAGCGAAGAAAATTATGTTTATTTGGAAGAACATAATCAAAAAGCTTACATAAAGCCACAAACATATGAAAAATCAAAAAAGAAAAAATTTAAAAATGATATAAGCAAGCGAGAAAACATGGAATATGATAAAGAAAATGATTTATTTATTTGTGCTTATGGACGTAAATTAGTTTGTGTTGGTTCTAGGGTTAGAAAGTCAAAATCAAATTATGAAAGCAAGGTTACAATATATGAATGCCTAGATTGTGAAGGTTGCCCATATAGAAATAAATGCAACAAAGGAAAAAGTAATAAAAAACTTTATGTTACAAAAAGATTTATAGAAAAGAGACAACAATCATTAGAAAATATCACTACACCAGAAGGAAAATTACTAAGAATGAATAGATCCATTCAAGTTGAAGGTGCTTTTGGAGTAATAAAGCAAGATCGTGGATTTAGAAGATTTTTATTACGTGGAAAGAAAAATGTTAGAACTGAGTTTTTACTGTTAGCATTTGGATATGATGTTAAGAAATTATATAATAAATTAAAACAAAATAGATCCGGACAGCTGCTTCATTTGAAGCAGGTTTCGTAAATAATCCTTAATAGGAATATTACGAAAGCAGTAGTAATACTGCTTTCTTGTCATGTCTAAAAATAATTTTATTAGAATAAATTACATGTATATTTTATAAAAATGTATGAAAAAGGAGCCGTATACTGAATGATTTAAAAATCATTCAGATACAGCCCCTTTTAAGTGTTTTTATTATAGATAAATATGATATTCAGCAGCAAATGGTTTTAATATTTCTCTCCATGTATTATGACCTACAATACCATCTGAAACAATCCCTCTTTGTTGTTGATACCACTTAACCCCATTTTTAGTCTTAGGGCCAAACATACCATCACGAGGAAGTCCTATGAAAAACTGTAATGCTCTAACAGCTTCCCCACTATCCCCTTCTTGTAATGTTGGACATGCAGCTAATGTTGCTGGTCCTGGAATACCATCTACAGCGATATGTCCTCCATAATTAGTATTAATTGCATTTTGTAAAGTACTTATATATGACGATGCTTCACCTGTCATAATAAAACCTCCCTTTTATAATATAATTAGAAATTAAAATTCAATTTCTAATTAATATAAAGAGATTTATTATTTATTTGTAAACTTAAAATTATAAAAATATTATTTTAACCTACAACAGTTGTTATAATATCATCATCCGTTATAAGTTCCTGAATTTTATTCCACACCTTACCGTCTTTACTTCTATTGTATGCTTTTCATCAGATCCTCCTCTATAATATGTTTTTATACATCTAATATCATAATGAATATTTCCTAAATCAACTATAGCACTTGCTTCATCAGAATCTACAGCCTATACGCCTTGATCATCATTGTAACTATTAACTCCATTTGTTAACTGTGGTACTTCTTCATAATTAGGATGACTTATCCAAACCTTGCATCCTAATGATATTTTTTCTGATTCCAAATTAAATACTTCAATCTCAATCCATCCAGGTGGATAATGTTCAACCATACCACCTTGAGGTCCATCTGGTCCATAAAATGTAGTAAAACTCATTCCTTCAGTACAAGTTGACCTAATAAAGCGAATAGCTTGTCTAGAATTAACTCCTTTATTAACCTCTTTAGCTTGTATATTTGACGTAAATAATATTTGAAAAAAACACAATAATAGCTATAAACATTATTATTTTTTTATGTAATTTATGCATATATACCCCTCTTTTCTTAAATTCTTAAACTTATAATTATCAGTTCTCCAATTATTATTAATTCCTTTTATTTTTACATAATATTTTTTTAATGTAATTTTTTTCTAAATTCTGTTTACAATTTTACGCATAATTTATCCTTCTATTTTAAAGGGGGAATTGTTATGGCGAATTTATTTGATAGACTTAGAAAAGCACAAAATCATGATGATGAAAGTATCCAATTTATAGTTGTAAAATTTGAGCCACTATTAAAAAAATATGCTAATAGACTTCCAGATTTAGAAGATGCAAAATCAGAGCTTACACTAAAATTGTTAAACGTAATAAATAAAATCCCTTTAGATAAAGATATATTCAAAAAAGATAGTTACATAATATCTTATATCAATATAAGCATAAAAAACTGTTATTATTCTCTTTATTTAGAAAATCAGAAAAATCATAATTTGAAAAATAAATTTATACTTAATTATGATTTAACAGTACATGAACACTATAATTTATTGTTCTATGATTTAATAAAAAATCTTAGTAAAAAAGAAAAATATATATTTAAAATGAAGTACATAAATAATTATTCAAACTCTGAAATTGCTAGCACATTAAATGTTTCCAGACAAAACGTACAAATTTGTATAAAAAGAGCTCTTGAAAAGTTGAAAAAAAATATAAATGGAGATGACTACAATGGAAAATAATGTAATTCAATTATTGGCTACACAAGGTGGATTTGCAATTCTATTTTCATACTTGCTATTTTATGTTTTAAAAGAAAATAGTAAAAGAGAATCTAATTATCAGGAAATATTAAAAGATTTATCACAATCTATACCTGCAATACAAAAAGATATTGAAAAAATAAATGAAAAAATAAAATAACCTATAAAAAAATAAGAGTAGATTGTGTATACAATCTACTCTTATTTTTTTATAGGTTATATTCATTAGCTTGTACTAATGGTAATAATATAAATCTCCATGTATTATGACCTATAATACCATCTTGTGTTAGTTTATGATTTCCTTGAAAAGCTTGAACACATATCTTCATAATTGGTCCAAAAGACCAACCTGAACGAAATTCCATTAAATTCATCTTCAATTTCTTTACACTATATATAAATCATTAATTTGTAAACATAGAG
>JAQXTC010000078.1 GCA_029219285.1 Clostridiaceae bacterium | reverse complement strand
TGTTTATTTTTAACTTATCTCCCATTTGTATTTTAAAACATTATTTATTTTCTGTCTATTTTTTTATAAACCTTTATTGTGTAAGTTTATTATTTATTTAAAAAAGAAGAGTTGCTTCAATATATGAACCAACTCCACTTTAATAATTATTTTTTTAGTAACTTAACAAATTTTTTCTTTCCAATTTTCAGCACATCATTATTATTTATGCTACAACATAAATCTTCCATTGGTTTTTGATTAAGTTTAATACCACCTTGCTTAATTAGTCTCCTAAATTCATTAGTACTAGTCACATAATTATTTTCTACTAATAAATGAATTATATCAATTAATTTCCCACTTCCATCCACTCTTAATTCAGGTATATCTTCTGGAATTTCTTTTTTAGTAAAAGCTTTTTCATAATAATGAACAGCTTTTTGAGTTTCTTCCTCGCTATGGTATAGTCCTGTAATAATCTTAGCTAAATCCAATTTTACATCACGCGGATTCTTGCCTTCATGAAGTTCTTTTTCTATCTTGTTAATAATATCTGGATGTTCATCTGTGGCTAAATTATAGTATTTAATAATTAATGAATCAGGAATTTCCATAACCTTTTTAAACATTGTATTCGCATCTTCATTAACACCAATATAATTTCCTAGACTTTTACTCATCTTTTCTGCACCATCTAATCCTTCTAAAATAGGCATAAATAATGCAACTTGTTCCTCTTGTTTAGAAATCTTTTGAAGAATTCTTCCCATAAGAACATTAAATGTTTGATCTGTTCCTCCAAGCTCTATATCCGCTTTTAATGCAACTGAATCATATCCTTGCATTAATGGGTAGAAGAATTCATGCAATCCTATTGGGGTATTATTCTTGTAACGCTTTTGAAAATCATCTCTTTCTAACATTCTAGCTACAGTTGTTGATGATGCCAATCTTATTACATCTTCAAAATTAAGCTTTGAAAGCCATTCACTATTAAAACGTACTTCTGTTTTATCTTTATCTAATATTTTAAATATTTGTTCTTTATAAGTCTTTGCATTCTCCTGAACTTGTTCTTCTGATAATGCTTTTCTGCCCTTTGACTTCCCTGTAGGATCACCAATTTTACCTGTAAAATCACCTATGACTATTACTGCTTTATGCCCTAAATCCTGCATTTGCTTTATCTTACGTAGAACTACTGCGTGACCTAAGTGAATATCTGGTGCACTCGGATCAAGGCCTAACTTAATCACTAATGGTTTGTTATCCTTTTTGCTTTTCTCTAATTTCTTTCTTAAATCTTCTTCATTAACTAACGTTTCTACGCCTTTTGTAATAATTTTGATTTGTTCTTCAATTGATACTTGCATTCCTATCTCTCCTATACAAATAAAATTTCACCTATACAAATTCTATAAAATAAAAAAATAACTCCCACCCTTTGCTTTATGCAAAGGGCGGGAGTTTATCTCACGCGTTACCACCTTAGTTTCATAGATAATTCACATTACCTACCTTGTCAAGTACGTCTAATTATTTAGATTATACTCTAGCACTATAACGTGTGCAGGTTTCCGTCACATCCTACTATTATTTCAGTGTGAAGCTCAAAGATGTATTCATAATCAGATTTTCCATGCACCTCTCATCAAACGGTAACTTTCTGTTTGTACTAATCTAACTACTACTTGTTCTTATCATAGCTTTTCTTTATTTTATACTCCGAAATATAGGTTTCCCTATAAATCTTAGTTATGCATTGGTATTAAATTATAAGTATTATATTCCTTATTGTAAAATTTGTCAAAGTTTCTTTCACTAATTTGATGCAGCAGCTGCTACACATGAAATTATAATTGCTGTTTCGGTTGCTATTATCACATTTGTTAATACATTCCCAATAGTTATATTTAATGCTTTATTTTGAACTTCATTAACATATTCATATGCAACTAATGAAGAAGCATACATTAACCTTTGGCTCTTTCCTATAGCTATATTTCCAAGTCCTCTTTGCTTTCGTAATAAAGAATCAACATCACTTATATCATTCACCATTTCATCTAAATCATATTCAAGTAATGCTAATAATCCTAAAACAGCTTGCTCACCATTACTAGAACTAAATCTATACCCTTTTTCCTTTAACTTTTCAAATATATCAGTAACTCTACTACATTTTTCTTCTACAAGTGCATCACTCATTGTTAGTATATGACTTAATGATTGTAAGGAATTCTTTCCAGATAAACTACTTCTAAGCCTATTGTAACATTGTTCCATTTCTTTTATAGCCTGATTAACATCTTTATCTGTTATAGCCAACATTAATGTTAATCCATAATCATCATGAGATGTTATAAATGGATGTATTCTCTTCATCTCATCATAAAGAGACCTAGCTCTATTAATTACTTTTTCATAATCTTTCTCTTCAACATTTTCAACAAACATTAGGGTAGCAATTACCAAATAATCTGATGATGAAAATCCACTTTTTTTCAGTAAATCATATGTCTTTATTGCCTTTTCCAAAAGCTCTTCCGGATTATCTGAAAGAGATAAAATAGTTGTTATTGCCGGTGTAGCATTTCCTCTAAACCTCGAAAACATACCTGTCTTTTCTTTAACTAACTCTTTATATTCTTTCAGCTTATCAACTTCTATCTGTTTATTTCTAGAACAATATAGAAGGGCACCCATACTATGACTCGCTGAATATTCCCACTTGAATATTTTTTTCATAGCTTCTCTATTCTTTAAAAATAAATTACACTTTTCTTCTAATATATCTCTCATATATTCCCCCGATTATAATCACTTTAATTTCCAGTTTTTCGTATTTATCTTAATTTTTTTGCTAACTTTATATAATTTTACCATACTAGTTATGGTTCTTCTCATTATAAGATTATTTTTATTAAAATAATAAAAAGTATACTTTATATTAATATTTAGTTGCATTTTTGATAATTATTTTAAAATTAAATATTAATTTTTGTTACTTTGATTTAAATAAACACAGGTGTAAAATATACATATGTAGACATATTTGAAAGGTTATGATTTTGATGTTATATATATGTAGCTCTATGTACTTAGAAGCCAAACCATTTATTAAAGAATTAAACTTAAAAAAAGACTTAAGGCACACTAAATTCCAAGTTTTTAAAAACGATAAAGTCACCTTATTAATCTGTGGCACAGGGAAGATAAAATCAGCAATTGCTTTAACATACTTACTTTCAAAAAGTAATATTTCCTCAGAAGATTTATTAATTAATATCGGAATCTGCGGTTGTAAAGACCCAAATATACCTTTAGGTTCATTATTCTTATGTAACAAGATAATTGATAATGATACAAAACATACATTTTATCCTGACATATTATTCAAACATAATTTTAAGGAATCAAGTATTGAAACAACCTCTTTAATTAACAAAGATTCAAAGTGTTTTTCTAGTAAATTAATCGATATGGAATCCTCAAGCATCTATGAAGCTGCAAGTACTTTTCTACAACCTCATCAGATAATGTTTATAAAAATAGTTTCAGACCACTTAGATACTACTACTATCACAAAGGATTTTATTTCTAAAATTATTTTTTCTCATTCACCTGAAATAATTGAATGGATAAACTTTCTTGTTCAAAATTTTAATGCTAATAAAAATATCTTTACTCCAAAAGATATAGATACATATAACACAATATGTGAGAATTTAAATTTTTCTGTATCTATGAAAAATACTTTCAAACATTTATTAACCTATGAAAAGCTATTAGGTAATGATATTTCTAAGCTTTTAACTAAATATAAAGAAATTGAATGTAACTCTAAAAATGAAGGGAAGATGTATTTTGAAAAAATTAAATCAGAACTTATTTAATACCTATTTTGATCATATTTATATTGAAAATAAAGCTATGAATCACCCTAATACAAAAAAAATTCTAAAACACTTTAAAAATAGTGAAATTATAGAAATAAATTGCTATAAAGAACTTTTTTCTAGAAGTAATCAAGATTTTATCCTTCAAAAGCAGACCCCAAAAATAATTCTTGCAGTAAAAACTGAAAACTTAGTTTATAAAGGTTCTAATATGTGTGATAGCTTTGGAAATAATCATTTTTATTATACTTCTACTATGATGAACTGTATCTATGATTGTGAATACTGCTATCTACAGGGAATGTACCCATCTGCAAATATCGTTATCTTTGTAAATATAGAAGATATTTTTGCTGAAGTTGAAAAACTTCTCAATATTCATGATGTGTATCTTTGTATTTCCTATGATACAGATATTCTTGCCTTTGAAAACATCTTAGGCTATGGACAAAAATGGCTTAATTTTGTGAAAAAACATGATAACTTAAAACTTGAACTCAGAACCAAAAGTGCTAATTTTGAATCCATTTCTGATATTACTCCTTGCTCAAGAGTTGTTTTAGCCTGGACTTTATCACCTGAAACTGTAATAAATAATTATGAACATAGAACTCCTAAGTTAGAAGCTAGACTTAAAAGTGCAAAACAAGCTATAGAAGCTGGTTGGAATATTCGAATTTGCTTTGACCCAATTCTTTATTTAAAAGACTGGCAAAATAACTACAAAGATTTAATCTCTAAAACTTTTACTATTCTTCCATCCGGTAAAATCAAAGATATAAGCATTGGAGTTTTTAGAATATCCACTGATTACTATAAAATAATGCGGAAAAAGAGGTTTGATTCAATTATCTTAAATTATCCTTTTGAAAGTGTTAATAAAATTTGCAGCTACAGCAATAATTTAGCTAAACAAATGGTTAGTTTTGTTTATGATTTAGTTAAACAATATGTACCAGAGAACAAAATTTATATATAAGGAGATACTTTATGAAAACAGCAATAGTAACAGGCGCTTCTTCTGGAATTGGCCTTGAAATATGCAAGACATTAATTGATTTAAATTATAAGGTTTATGGAATTGGTCGTGATTTTTCCAATGTAGATTTTAAAGATAATGATTTTATCACTGTTCAATGTGATTTGATGAATACATCTGTTTTGATTGAAATAATCAATAATATAAGAAAAACTGAGAATGTAAAGATTTTAGTAAATAATGCTGGGGTTGGCTATTTTGGACTTCATGAAGAATTGAATCTCCAAAAGATTCATGAAATGGTAGCTACTAATCTTGAAGTTCCTATGATATTAACTCAGCTTCTACTTAGAGAGCTTAAGAAAGCTAAAGGATATATAATAAATATCTCATCAATAGAAGCAAAGAAATCTAGTGCTCATGGTTGTGCTTATGGCTCAACAAAAGCAGCATTAACTCATTTTTCTAACAGTCTTTTTGATGAAGCAAGAAAATATGGTGTTAAAGTTGTCGCTATTCATCCTGATATGACTAAATCTAACTTTTATAGAAATGCCGATTTTGAACAAAGTGATGATGAAGAAACCTATATTGATCCCAAAGAAATTGCACAAGCTGTAAAAATGATATTATACCAAAGAGAAAGCTTAGTAATAAGCGATATAACATTAAGACCTCAAAAACAAAGAATTAAAAGAAAGTAGGTTGATCATAATGGGAAATAGAATTTATCTTGATAAATTTTCAGGTAATAATGATTTTAAATTCTTCAAAGAACTAACTTCAAACAAAGAATTAATGGAAATGAATTACGGACGTATATTTACTGATATCGAATCCCAAAAATGCTATAAAAGAATCACCGCTAACAACAAGAATCATGATAACTTGGGATCATTCAAAGTTTTTGAATTAGAATCTAATAATTTTATTGGTATGGGCGCAATATTAGCTAACAATACTAATTCTGAAGCTGATATTGAATACTCCCTTTTACCTCAGTATTGGCATAAAGGCTACGGAACTGAAATTGCTCAACATTTATTAGATTTAGTAAAAAACATGACTTCTATAAATGTAGTTACTGCAACTATTGATCCTAACAATATAGGATCTAGAAAAATATTATTAAAACTAGGTTTTAAACATGTTAAATCATATAAAATCGATGACGGTTCTTTAGCAGAAGATTTTGTTTTAAATATAAGATAATAATGCTATTTAGGCATGAATATAGAGAATATGGTTTTATACTCTTTCGATCTAACTTTAATATAACCACCTTGCATAGTTATTATTTCTCTAGCCAAGTACAAACCTATACCAATACCTTCAGTTTTTCCACTATTTATACCTCTATAAAATCTAGAGAATATCTTAGGCATTTCTTCTTCAGTAATGCCTATCCCCTTATTTTTTATGTCAATTCTGATAAACATTTCATATTCTTGTACACTAATCTTTATTATGGAATTCTCATCAGAATACTTAACTGCATTTTCTAATATATTAAATATAGCTTCTGTTGTCCACCTTGAATCATATATAAAACTAATGTTACTTACCGGCTCAAACTCCACATTAATATTTCTAATTTCAGCTTTTTTAAATACCTGTTTTATAGCTAATAAAATTGTATCATTTAAGTTAGTCCTTCCCGGTTTTAAATTAATTACACCACTTTCAAGCCTAGACATTTTAATCATACTCTCTACCAAGAATTCTAACTTATTCAAAGATACTAATATTACTTTATTAAACTCTTTCCTATCTTCTTCTGATAAGCTTTCATCCTTTAAAAATTCACTATACATTTTCATATTGGCTAATGGTGTTTTTAATTGATGAGCTA
The DNA here is from genome assembly GCA_029219285.1 of Clostridiaceae bacterium. Taxonomy (GTDB): domain Bacteria; phylum Bacillota; class Clostridia; order Clostridiales; family Clostridiaceae; genus Clostridium. The sequence goes on along the minus strand of JAQXTC010000078.1, from coordinate 22,260 downwards.
TATCTGAAATTAGAGATTTAATTTCATTTTTATCCTCTTCAATCTTTAAGTTCTGATTTTTTAAAAGCTTTGTCAATTTAATTGTTTGATTCTGTAACTTAGAAAACATAGAATCTTCAACTGTTGAAAATATTTCTGTTTCCTGCATATCACTAATTGTTTGAAGCATTTCTGATAACTGTTCAAGATTATATTTCATATATCTATAAAAAAATACTTGCTGATAATAGCATAAACCTACCATGATCAGAGAAAAAATTAGAATAAAAAAACTTAATTTAGTATCAGTATACTTAAAATAAACAATTATATTAAATATAGCTGCAATAAAGCATGCACACACTTTAAGAATATTATATAGTTTATCCATTCCACTCTTCATTATCTAATCTCCTAAAATATATCCAATTCCAAAGACTGTTTTTATATACTCTGGCTTCTTACTATCCTTCTCAATCTTTTTGCGAAGTCTTCTTATATTCACATTCAATGTATTTTCATCCACAAAATTACCTTTATTATCCCACAGCTTTTCTAAAAGAATCTCTTTAGTAACTACCCTTCCTTTATTCTCTGAAAGTAGCTCTAATAGATTGTATTCTGTAACTGTTAACTTAATTTCCTTATCCTTAACATAAATCTTCCTTCTATCAAAATCTATTTTTAAATCTTTGTATCTAAACTCATTAAATGACTCATTTGTTTGTCTTCTAATCATGGCTTTAATCTTATGTTTTAATACCTCTAAAGAAAAGGGCTTAGCTATATAATCATCACATCCGCACTCAAATCCCTTAAGCATGTCCTCTTCAGTATCATTGGCTGTAAAGAACACTATTGGCAATTTAAAGTCTTTTCTAATATCATTACATAAATCTAATCCATTCCCATCTGGTAGCGTAATATCTAATAATAAAAAATCTATATCGTCTCTTTCTATTTCTAATCTCGCTTCTTTAACTGAGAAAGCAGAAATAACATCATATCCTTCTCTTTTTAACGCAAAGCTTACCCCTCTATTTAGAGATAAATCATCTTCAACTATTAATATCTTTGGCATTTTATCACCTCACAAAAAAGAGTATCTGCTTGTACTTTTATGTTTTCCTACCCATTAACAAAGTGGTAGATATTTCTATTCTACCACTTTAACTTATTAATTTTCTGTTTTTCTTAATCTCTCTGTTATGCTTTGTTTTGAATTAATTTTATATACTATTGTTGGTGTAACCATACATATAGTAAACATTAGAACAATTACTATAGTTAATGGTATTAATGGGAAATTAAATTTTGCATAATCCATAATTTGTTTAGTAAGCATTGAAATTAAATACATTATTCCTATTCCTACTGTTGAAATAAGCACTGTTATTATGGCAGCATAGTATGCTCCTTCAAATGTTAACATCTTTTTTATCTGCTTTTTAGTCATTCCAATACTTTCAATTACAGCTAATTCATTTAATCTTGCATTTACTCCTGTTATCATAACATTAATAAAATTCATTGCTCCTATAAGTATAAGAATTAATGAGATAGCTCCTGACATAGCATTCATTGTCAATTTAGCTTTTTTTAATCCTTCTATCCTTGTTGACTTTGCTATAAGATCAAAATTATTTATCTTGGACATTGACTCTAGTTTATTATTTATTTCAGATTCATAGTTTTTATCAACATCTATACATATTGTTGAAGGTTTTGCTTCTTTATCTAACTTTTCTAAAGCAGAATTACTAATATATATAGCTGGTATGCCAATTTTTCTTACTTTGGGATATGGCAAGAAATCACCTTTGTCTTCAACTAATTTTATATCAAAGACACTTTGCAAATCTTTACCCTTTAGTGAGAGTTTTTTATCTTGTAACTCATCAAACTTATTGCTATCTTCATCGTTATGCAAAAATGGCTCTACCAATGCTATATTACCTTTTTTAAATTCGTTTATATCAATTTTCTTACTAGTTGATTCATTATACTTTTCAATTACTTTATCATCTATGCCAATAACCCAAGAGGAATAAGACTTAGGATCTTCCTTTACTAAACTAAAAAAAGCGTCTATATCTTTTTGTTCATTTCCCACATCATACTTTATTGTAGGTAAAAATACATCGTCATTTGGATCAAATTCTACATTTGCAGTTTTATACAGTGTTATTTCCTTAATTCCCTCTATACTTTCTATGTCTTTAATTTCATTATTCGATAGTCCCTCTTTTAAATAACTGCTTTCTAGTCTAAAATCATATTTTAAATAGTGCTTAATATAGTTATCCACACTCATACTCTCAACAAAAGTATTAGCACCAAGAAAAGTCATAACCCCCATAAACAAGGACAAAATCACTATAACTACTCTCTTTTTGTCTCTAAAAACATTATACCAAGCCATCTTGTAGAGCTTTCCTCCATTAGATGACTTCCTAAATTTCTTTTTCTTTTTACTTTTAACTCCTGTATAACGTAAAGCTTCTGTTGGTGAAATACTGCTTGCTATTTTAGCTGGTTTTCTACAACTTATAATTATTGTGAAATATACAAATAAAGCCGTTCCAGTAAAAATAAGTGGATTAAATGATACATCACTTGGCATAGCATCACTACCTGCACCATCAAAGAAACTTTTTATTGCCCAAGGTATTACTTTTAATGAAACAAGGCTTCCAATAATTAATCCTGTTGGAATGCCTATTATCGAAAGTTTTGATATCTGCCCCTTAACAATTTTTTTTATTTGCCTTGGGGATGTACCTATAGTTTTTAATAATCCATAAAAGTTTATATCCTTTGTAACTGAAATATACATTACATTATAAATAAGCAAATATCCACTCAACATGATAAATATAACTGCTATAGCTACTAAAATTATCATTGCTTCTGTATCGTCCGAAGACATGTGCTTATTAGAATTTATAAATTCTTGTCCTTCATTTAATTTAACTTCTTGATTTAAATCTTGTTCAATAGAATTTTTATAATCACTGCCTACTGTCATAAATAATATTCCATCTTTTTCTAGTGTTAATGAATTATTATCTATGAATTCCTTTGAAACAAGAAGATTTCCAGTCTTATTTTCATATGAATAATCAGTGTACAACCCTTTTAATATAAACACACTTTCTTTTTGTTTATTCTTTAAATTATATGAGATAGTGATTTTATCTCCTATCTTATAATTATCTATACCAAGAAGCTGTAATGTTCTCCTGGATAGCATAGCTTCATTTTCTTTGCTTGGATACTCTCCTTCAATATCACTTATAGCTGGCATCATTTGGTCCCTAAAAAAGGTATCATTAAAATATTCAATACAAACTACTTTTTTATCTTCTAGTTGTGCTTTACCTACAGGTATCTCATATCCAACACTATTAATCTTATCTATTCCTTTAATCTTTTCTACTTGCTCTTCAGTAGGGTTTTTAAGCGAAATATCCGAATTATATCCTTTAAGTCTTAACTCCTTAAGATTGTTATTTTCATAAATACTAATACCTAAACTGAATACTGATGCAATCATAAATGTAGTTAGTATTATGGCTATAATAGCGAATATATTTCTAACCTTATTTTTCTTTAAAGACCTACTTGTTATCTTTTTTATAACCTCATTATTATTATTTTCAAACTTCATCCCTATCGCCCCTTTATGAGATAATTCTTCCATCTTCAATTCTAATAATTCTATCAGCTATTTGAGCTATCTCTTCATTATGTGTAATCATAACAATTGTTTGATTAAATTTAGCACTTGTCATCTTTAGTAAACCAATTACGTCCATACTTGTTTTACTATCAAGATTTCCTGTGGGCTCATCAGCTAAAATTATTGCTGGCTTTGTACTTAGTGCTCTGGCTATGGCTACTCTCTGTTGTTGCCCACCAGAAAGATTATTAGGCATATTATTAAGTTTTTCTTTAAGTCCTAATGTATTTATAATTGATTCAATATGCTCCTTATCTATCTTCATACCATCCAACTCTAAAGGAAGAATTATATTTTCATAAACATTTAATATTGGTACTAGATTGTAGTTTTGAAAAATAAAGCCAATATTTCTTCTGCGAAATATTGTAAGATCTTCATCTTTCATATCACTTAATTTTTTATTGTTCACATAAACTTCTCCACTTGTGGGTTTATCCAATCCTCCAAGCATATTTAATAATGTAGATTTACCAGATCCAGAGGTTCCTACAATAGCTACAAAACTTCCTTCTTTTATTTTTATACTTATATTATCTAACGCTTTAACCTCATTAGCCTCTTCCCCATATGTCTTTCTTAAACACTCAGCTTTTAAAACATCCATATCCTCACCTCATTAATTACTTTCTATGCTTCATATATTACCAGCATTTTCTTACAATCTTCTGACAGATTATAATTAAAGTTAAATTGCATCGATTGGACAGACATTTTTTGTTCAATAGTTTATTAAAAATATAAATTTCTTTTCATGTTGTGTATTAAATTACAGCCAAAAAGGTGACAGGCACCATATAGGTGCCTGTCACCTTTTTCATCATTTTTTATCATTTAACATTTATATATTCATCAAATACAATTTCCTTTTGTTCTTCAGTATCGCCCATCTTTTCTACTACAATTCTTATTCTCTTATCTTCAGCAGGTAATACTTGAAATATATCTATCATTTTATTATTAGTTCCCTTTACTATATGTCCTTCAGAAGGTAATAATTCATTGCCCTTTTCATCATAAATATTTATATAATAGCTATGCCATTTCTCATCTTTAAATGTAATATTAATAATAGTTTCGAAAGGCGTTAAGATTACCGAATCAAAAGAAATTGCGTTATTCCCAACATTATTTAATTTAATTTCTTTACTAATATCTTTATTAACTTTTACTGGTACCTTAAATGCCCAAGTACCAGTTACTTCATCCTTTATTCTTTCTTCATCCAATGAATGAGTTAAAATACTTGTATATTTAACTTGAAAAGTAAATTCATCTGGAACCTCAGTATTTAGTGATGTAAGTTTATATCTTTCCATTCCAACAAAAGTATTTTCATCAACAAATTTGCCTTCTAGTCCGGCAATTCCGGAATTATCAAGTTTTTCATCTGTAAAATCCACCTTGTTGTATTCTTCATTTGTAATGAGTTGATTCATAGAAAGAGGCTCATCTCCCCAAGACGTATATTTAAAAGGTTTCTTACTTTCTACAATATATGTTACATAAAGAGATTCTCCATCGCAAAGTATTTCTGACATAGTCATATCTATACCATTAGAATGAACTGTTTGATTTATTGATGTAGCATATTCCGAATAAGCCCCTGGAAAATATATATCTTTCTCAATAGTTTCAAAAACATTTCCTATAATAGGTATTTTAGCTGCAGTAGCTGGACTAGTAATTCCTACTCCCACTATAAATATTGTAAAGGTTGCAACAATTTTCAATGCTCTTACTTTTATTCTTTTTTTCTTGCTCTTTTTAATAGCATTTTTTATACCTCTATCTATAAATTCATCTATATTATCTGGTATTTTTATATTATCGTAATCCATATTCATATAAATAATCCTCCCCTAAAAGTCTGTTCAATTCATTTTTCGCTCTTCTAAGATGACTTTTAACCGTATTCTCTGGTATCCCCATAACATATGAAATATCCTTAGTTGTCAAATCATTAAAATACTTAAGAATTATAACTGTCTTGTATTTTTCACTTAGCTTATCTATCGCATTATATAGATCTAATTTTTCTTCCAAAGATATCTTCTTTTCTGAATATATATTTTTTTCACTGTTTAAATACTCTACCTTTTTATTTTTCTTAATAGCATTAATACATTCATTTATCACTATTTTTGTTATCCATGTTTTAAAGAATTCTTCATTCTTAAGTGTATTAATTTTTATAAATGCCTTACAGGATGTCTCTTGGACTATTTCTAAAGCTTCCTGTTCATTTTTCATGAATTTATATGCAATTTTATATATATAAGCTTTATTATCTTTTATCAACCTAGAAAAAGCATCTACATCCCCCTTTTGAGCTCTGTAGATAATGCTATCATTCTTTAGCCTCATTCTACATATACCTCTTCTTCCTAAAATATTAGTTATGATTTATTATGTCCTTATTGTAATAATGCATCATTACACTTTGTTAGACAATGGTAATATATAAATAGTTGCAGCATTTTTCAAATATTTTATAATTAATACATAAAATGAAAATTAAATTTTTAGAATGGAGGAATATAAAATGATATCTTTATTACTAGCCATAATTTATATTTCATTTATAAGTCTTGGTTTACCTGATTCTTTACTTGGATCAGCATGGCCAATAATGCATAAAGATTTACAGGTTCCTATTGCTTATGCAGGAATTATATCTATGATAATTTCAGGTGGAACTATAATTTCAAGTTTAAATAGTAATAGATTAATTAAAAAATTAGGGACAGGAAAAGTTACAGCTTTAAGTGTAGGGATGACAGCAATTGCTTTACTTGGTTTTTCTTTTTCTAACTCATTTATACTTCTATGTATTTTAGCAATTCCCTATGGATTAGGAGCTGGTTCTGTTGATGCAGCTTTAAATAATTATGTAGCAATTAATTTTAAAGCTAAGCACATGAGTTGGTTACATTGTTTCTGGGGAGTAGGGGCAACTACAGGTCCATACATAATGGGGTTCTGTTTAACTAATGGCTTTACTTGGAACACAGGTTATCTTACTATTGGAATAATTCAAATTGTCCTAACTGGCATTCTTATTTTCTCTTTGCCATTATGGAAAATTAACAATTCAAAAGCAAAAGAAGATAACGAAGATATAACAGAAATTGAATCTCCAAGCCTTAAAGAAATCCTAAAAATAAAAGGAGCAAAACCAATACTTATAGCATTTTTCTGTTATTGTGCACTAGAATCTACTGCAGGTCTTTGGGGAAGTAGCTATTTAGTTATGAATCGTGGAATTTCAGCAGAAACTGCTGCAAAATGGATTTCTCTGTTTTACTTAGGCATAACTTTTGGTAGATTTTTAAATGGATTTTTAGCTATGAAATTATCTGATAAGACAATGATTAGAATTGGACAAGGAATTATAGCTATAGGCATTTTGTCTTTATTTCTTCCATTTAAAGATATAGGATTATGTATTTCATTTATACTTATAGGTCTTGGCTGCGCGCCAATTTATCCATGTATAATTCATTCTACACCTGAGAATTTCGGCAAAAACTTATCTCAAGCTATTATAGGTGTACAAATGGCTTCTGCATATATGGGTTCAACCTTTATGCCGCCACTGTTTGGACTTATAGCTGAACATATTACAGTGAAACTATTTCCATTCTATCTTATAGCCCTTGTAATTATTATGTTTATTACGGTAGAACTTTTAAATAAAGTAAAAAAAGCGTCAAACTAAATTGACGCTTTTTTATTACATCTTTTCAACGCTTTCCATTCCTAATAGGTCTAGACATTGTTCAAGAACATTTTCAACTAACTTGATAAGTGCAAGCCATGAATTCTTCTTATTTTCATCTTCTTCAGTAAGAATTCTTGTATCATTGTAGAACTTATTAAAGTTATTTGATAACTCATAAATAAATTCACAAATCTTATGTGGTGCACATTCTCTATAACTTAACTCAACTGCATCATTAAATTTAACTAATTGAAGCATTAAGTTTCTTTCGGCATCACTTTGAGGCATACCTACTTTAGATAAATCTACAGAACCAGCCTTATTTAATATAGACTTAATTCTTACAATTGTATAAAGAATATATGGACCTGTGTTTCCTTCAAATGAAGCAAATCTATCTATATCGAATATATAGTTCTTAGAAGCTTGGTTTGATAAATCTCCATACTTTAATGCAGCTAAACCAACCTTTGAAGAAATTTCTTCAACATCTTTTTCTTCAATATTCTTGTTGTCTTTTAATTTTTCCTTACCTGCTTCTTTAATTATGCTTATTAAATCAGCAAGTCTCATAACTCCACCTTCACGAGTTTTAAATGGCTTACCATCTTTACCGTTCATTGTACCAAATCCAATGAAATCTAATTCAACATCATCGCTTACAATCTTAGACTTTCTAGCACATCTAAATAATTGTTCAAAGTGTAGTCCTTGTCTCTTGTCTGCTAAATAAATTATCTTATTAGCCTTTTCATTTTCAACTCTATCAATGATAGTAGCTAAATCTGTTGTTCCATAAAGAGAAGCACCATCTGATTTTAATAATAAGAATGGAGGAATTTCAGCCTTATCGTCTTCTTTAGCAACATTAACAACTAACGCACCTTGGCTATTTTCTGCGTATCCATTATCTTTTAAGTACTTAATCATATCTGGAATAAACTTTTGGGCATCACTTTCACCATTCCATAAATCGAAATCAACATCTAACGCACCATAGTTCTTCTTTAAGTCTGTAACTGAAACATTTAATATATGCTTCCATAATGCTACATAACCTCTTCTACCTTGTTGAAGTTCAACAGTAGCTTGCTTAGCAGCATTCATAACAGCTTCATCACTCTTAGCTAATTTACTAGCATAAGGATATATATCTTCAAGTTCATCTATTGTAAATGGAGCTTCTTTTGGATATTCTCCAGTGAAGTTTTCATCGAAATATGGAAGAGATGGATTACGTCTTTCAACTTCTGATATAACCATTCCCATTTGTAGACCCCAGTCACCTAAATGAACATCACCTATTACATCATGTCCTAAGAACTTAGCAATTCTCTTGATACTTTCTCCAATGATTGCTGATCTTAAGTGACCTATATGTAATGGCTTCGCAACATTAGCTCCACCATAATCTACTACTATCTTCTTAACTTCAGTAGCAGGTGAAACACCAAACTTTTCATCATTTTTCATCTTATTAACATAATCAACTAAAAATTCATCATTTATAGTTATGTTAATAAAACCAGGTCCTGCAATTTCTAATTTTGAAAATACTTTGTTTTCTTGTAATTTTGCCATAACATCTTCTGCTATAACTCTTGGAGCTTTTTGATATTTCTTAGCATTTGCTAAAGCACCATTACATTGATATTGACAAAGATCAGGTCTGTTAGATACACTTACTTTTCCTGATTCTCTATCATAGCCACAGCCTTCAAAAGCGTCTTTAACTATGTCACTTATTGCATCAATAAATATCTTCATAATCTTCCTCCTTAAAATAATTCTAAAATAAAAAAACCATCTCTTATTATACAAAGAGACGGATTATTTCCGCGGTACCACTCAATTTAACTAAAAATTAGTTCACTTTAAAAACTTTAACGCAATTTATACGGCATACCTTTGCATAAACTAATACTCAAATATGCTTCTCCAAGTTCCTCTTCCTTATTTTTATCTATACAAGACTTCCACTCTGTTCCTGCTCGCTGGTAAAGATAACTTCAAATAAGTACTCTTCTTTTCTTAGAATTTAAATATTTATCATAAATATTATATATTATTAATCATCATATATCCAGTAAAATATTAAGTTTTATGGGTTTATATATCTTTTACCAATTTAAAGGCTTAGTTAATGATTTCGGAAGTTTTGTATTTGAGTCTCCTTTAGCTGCATTAATTTGAGCTTGAGTTAAATATAAACTTTTTGAAAGATTAGCTCCACTTAAGTTTGCATCTCTAAAATCTGCCCCTAAAAGATCTGATCCACTAAAATCTACATTCGTAAGATTGGCAGCTATAAATAATGAACCACTTAAATTCTCCCCTGCTAATTTTTGACCTTTCAAATTAGCACCCATAAAATTAAATCTTCCTGCTATTTTTCTATTATTATTTAATTGGGGATTATGCCCTTTAAAATACTTCTTTCTGACTTCTTCACTTGTTATTAACAATAGCTTATTAACTCTTTTTCTATACTGTTCTATATTTAAATCTAATATAGATTTTGCATCTAATCTTGTTAACTTATCTATTTCTTCAAGCATAAGTTCAACTTTTCTTTTTTCATCATCATTACGTTGAATTCTAAACGCCTCGGATAAATACCACATCATTTCATGAAGTTGAATCATAATAGTGAATACATCAAACATTTCTTTAGATTTCTTTTCATTTTTTCTCCAACTATCACCTTTATATGTAACCTGAGCTACCTTTTGTCCTGCCCCTAAGCATTCATATGCCATACAACCCTTAAGCCCTTTAATATCCAACTTATCATGAACTTTGCACCTAAAGTCACCTTCAAGATTTAGACATGGTTTGCCTGCTTCCTTGTTTTGTGGAAACCCCTCTGTTTTTGAAAAATATAATGCAGTACAACATAGTCCAAAACATTTGCTACAATTAGCTTTTAAATCATATTTTATATTCTTATCATCTTTACCCATAATATTCATGTCTTCTCCATAAAAATCCATTTTGTTATATTATATCATATATGTATTATTAATACTTTGCTATTCAGCTAGAAAATATGATTAAATCATGTGATAATAGTTAATAGTAAATAACAGATGGTGATAAAATTATGAAAAATAAAATTATAGATTATTGCAAAGAACTTGGACTTGATACCATAGGCTTTATTCCTTGTAGAAAATTTGATGAATTAGTAGATTTCTATACATTTAGAAAAGAAAATAATCTTCAAAATGAATTTGAAGAAAAAGATATTGAAAAAAGGATAAATCCTTTTTTACTAATGGAAGATGCAAAAACTATCATCTCCATTGCCTTTCCTTATTTCCATTATGATGGATGTGAAAATAATGGCTTTTCTGTTTATACAAAAAGATTAGATTACCATAGAGTCGTTCATAAATATTTGAACGAAATATGTGAATTTATAGGCTCTTTAGGTGGACAGGCAAAAGGATTTGTAGATAGCAATCCCCTTCCTGAAAGATATATTGCTTACCTAGCTGGCATTGGTTTTATAGGTAAAAATAATATGATAATCACCAAAAAATATGGTTCCTATGTATTTTTGGCTGAAATAATCACCAACTTAGATATTGAATGTAGTGATAAAAGAAACTTTAACGAAATATCTGATCATAAAGAATGTGGAGAATGTGATATTTGTTACAGAAAATGTCCAACCAAATCAATAAATAAAGCAAGGATTAACCCTAATATCTGCTTATCCTACATAACGCAAAAGAAAGATATAAATGAAAAAGAAGTGAAGCTACTTAAGGGTAATATCTTTGGCTGTGACTACTGTCAGCTTAAATGTCCATATAATGAAAAGTCAGAAATTAATGTTTTAGAGGATTTTAAAACTATAGATTACATGAATGATGATGCTGAAGTATTTGCTAATATGAATAATAAATTCTTCAAAGATAAAATAAGCTGCACTTCATGTGGATGGCGAGGTAAAAATGTAATAAAAAGAAATGCTCTAATTAATATGAATTATAACGCTAAAGATATATCTAGATTTAAAGGAGATTCTGAATATATAAACAATTACATTGATATGCTTTCCAAAATAAAAAAATGCTGATGTTTCCTACTTAAATAAAATCAGAGCCTGAAGGCTCTGATTTTATTTATAAATTTTATTTTAAATCAACAGTGAAGCTTGAATCATTCATTTCTATTGATTGTCCATCTTTATTAATAACCGGTGTTATTGTTAATTTTGAAGCATCTTTATTTACAAGTTTGTATCTAGCAATATAATCAGTCATATTTTCTAATTCAGTACCATCCAATTCTATATTATTATTTAAATCGTCTACTACTTTAAAACTATAGTTACTACCTTGTTCTATTTCTTCTAATGAATCGCCCTTAATAGTTGCCTTAATTCTAACTCCTACTGGAGAAACAATGACCTTATCTATATTAATACTATTATTATGGTCAATTTCTACTTTTTTTGCTATATCTATCGTCTTTATATTATTTTTCATTTTATCTGTATTAGTCTTAAAATTAAAAACCCATTTTCCTTCTTTCTTTATATCGAAATCATCCCTTGATTCATATTGAGTTTTTCCATAAGTGATTTGCATATTAACATCACCACTTAGATTTATATCTTTATCAAGAGTATACATAATTAATTGGTTGCACACACTACCATTTGTATCATTATATGTTCCACCAGCATGACTAATTCTTTTACCATTTGCAAGTATCTCATATGGTTGCAAATCACAAAATTTATCCATTTCTTTTCCATCATTTCTAGAAATAGTACTACTTATATATACTGTATCCTCATCAAACATTACCTCATTTAGCTTTACAGTGTATCCATCTTTGTTAATTTGCTGATTAACAACATCTTTATAATCCTCATATTCATTATCAGTTATTCCTGTTAAGCTTTCTATAGACTTGGATACAACCTCAATGCCTGCACTCACTGCTTCACTTAATAGTGGACTCATAAATAATACTCCTACTATTGCAGCAGCTACAACAGATTTATTCTTAAAATATTTTCTATGTTTTTTCTTTAAAGATTTCTTCACATTATTCTTGTATTTTTTCTTTTCAATATCACTTAGTGGTTCAATTTCTAAGTCTTCTAAATCTATTTCTATATCATTCAATTTATCAAGATAATTATTCATTTTCTATTACCTCCAATATTCTATTCCCATATTTATGTCTAAGTCTTTTTCTAGTTCTAGACAACTTATTATAAACAGCTGATTGTCTTATTCCTAAGTTTTGTCCTATTTCAGTTGCCTTTTTTTCATTAATATAAAACTCTTGGAATATTGTTCTTTCATCATTACTTAATCCATTTAATATTTCATCAGCAAGCTCTTTTCTGTCACTTTGTAGCAATGTATCTTCTACGGAACTGTGACTTCCTAAATTCAGATTATCTATACTGTTTTCACTTAACAAATTATTATATTTTCTTTGATAATCTATAGCCTTAACAAGTGCACCATAGTTCTCGATAACATATTCTAACGCTTTTTCATTTCTATCTTCTAAATTTCGTACAAAATTCTTTTCAGTTATCTTCATTTGAAAGCATTCCTCTCCCTTCACCACTTTTATTATAAAAGCTTTTATACCTATACTTCGAGTAGTAAATCAAAAGCCTATCACACTTTATAAGAAATCATAAACAATTTTTTCTTTTATTTTTTTGTAATAACTGTTTTATATAATAATACTATCTTCTTTAAGATTATGAATTTAAAAATATCGCATTTTTTCATCACATAATCTTGATAAAAAAATGATATAGCAAAACCCTGATAAATATTTTTAAAGCTTTAGGACATACTATGATAGAAGTCATAAATAAGGAGTGATTGATATGGCACAAAAAGCACAAGATTTTGTAAATCAAAGCATGACAACAGCTCAAAATGTAATTAGTTCACTACAACAAGCAGCTAATATGGCAGAAAAACCTGAAAATAAAGAAAAAATTCAACAAGCAATGAATTCAATAAATTCAGCTTGCAGCACTTTATCTAGTTATCAAGATTAACATAAAAAAAACTTAGCCTATTAAATGGCTAAGTTTTTTTAATATTCACTAGTTGAAGTTCCTTGATGGAAAAACATTTTCCATTTTCCTTCATAACATCTCCATATAGAACTCCTATTAGAATACTTTTCTACCCCAGTTTCTTCATATTTCTTTTTTACCTTATAGGTAACTTGAACACAATCACTTGCTAACTCTACTGCCTGAAAATCTTTTGTTTCAAAACTCACGTTAGGTTCATAGCATGTATCACCTTCATTATATCCAGCTATCCATCCACTGCAACAAAATTCACGATAGTCATTTGCAAGCAATTCTCTAAGTCTTTCAGCAGACTTTCTAACTTCTGGCTTTAAAAGTTCAATTTCTAGTTTATATAAATACTCTTGAAGTGACTCTATTCCTATATATTTCTCCATACACACTGAGTTTGACATTTCTTTATATTGACCAAAGTTCTCTCTAATATAAAACCCAATGCTTTTATACATGTTTTGTGCTGGTTTCATTTGCATTCCAGTTTCTAGTATAAGTTTATCGTATCCTTTTTCTCCAGCCTTCTTTTCAACTGTATTAACTATAATTCTTCCTAATCCTTTATGTCTCTCTGAAGATTTAACGAACACTCTTTTTAGTTCTGCTGATTCTTTATTAAATTCTTTAAAACTTCCACAAGCTACTGCTTGTCCATTATTTAAAATCAAAACCACATCATGAATATCTTTTAAGGTGTTATATTGATCATAACCTTTTTGCTCTTGTACACCAACTGTATCGTTTAGATAATTATCCAATTCTCTACAAAGTTCTATAAATCTTTTATCTGATCCATCTGTATATACTATTTCCACTTAAAATTCCCCCTTAATCCATTACTTTTACAAATTCATTGTATATAATAACATAATTGTAATATTTATTCATATTATTATAATAAATAATTTATAGGAGATACTTTTTATGAATAATTGTAATTATAGACTGCTTTCTACCAAAGAAATAATTGAAATTCTATCTTCTCAAAAGGTATGTGTTGTAGGGACTTCTGCACTAGATAACATAAAAACAACTCCAATGTTGTATGTATTTGACTATGATAATAATAACTTTACTTTTTATTTTATAAGTATAAATAATAGTATAGAAACAGATAACATTAAGTCTACTTCACTATTATCTATATTCCTAGAAAATAAAATTTCAGATTTCTATATAAATGCATATCAATATTTAAGTGCATCTGGAAAAGCTCAAATTATTAATAGCTCTAATGAAAAACAACAAGCTATAGAAAAATTCAAGAAAAAATATTGTAATGAATTAAAACAATGCATATATACTAATTCAAAATTAATAAAGGCTTCTTTCTCAAATATAGAAGGACGTGAATACTAAATATTAAATAGGGCAAAAAATTAATAATTTTTTGTCCCTTGCTCTTTTTTATTGATAAATATTAATATTTTATGATTACATTTAGTGAATTTTGTACATCGCCTGCAGTTTCAATTGCCTTAGAAAGCTCCTCCCATTTAAATTCATGTGTAATAATAGATTCAATATCCCACACCTTACTTTTTATAATATTCATTACATCTCTAACATCCTCAGGCATATATCCTCCACTACCAATTAACGCATGTTGAGCAAAAGTCATATTTAGAATATCTACAGGTCTTTTACCTGCTAAAACTGCAACAATCACCATTCTACATTCAATTTTACCCATTGCCTGATAAGTATCTAAAATTGAAGGTGCTCCTGCTGCATCTATGTATATATCAACATCAGCAGTAACCCCATTTAATGAACGTGCTGCACCAAAATACTGTATAGCCTTAACTTTTAAGTCTTCCTTGCTATTATTACAGACCTCAAATCCTAGGCCTTTAGCTTTTTCAAGTCTAAAGTCTGATACATCACATATCATTACCTTATTACAGCCAAAATATTTCAAGGCCATTGCCGCTGCAATGCCTATAGTTCCTGCACCAAAAACAATTGCACTTTCTCCGTCTTTTGGAATTGCTCTTCTTGCAGCTCTACAGCCAACTGTAAATGGCTCAATCAATGCAGCTACCTTAGAAGATATATTTTCATCAACTAAATAAACTTGTTTATTCAATTCTGCATTCGGTACAAATATATATTCTGAAAATCCTCCTATTGTACCTGCACGTCTTGGATCTCCTTTAGCTAAAAGAGGATATGGATATACTCTATCACCACATTTTATCTGTTTAACATTCTTACCTACTTCAACAACTTCTGAGACCATTTCATGTCCAAACTCTCCTCCTACTGTTATTCTATGTCCAGTTCCAGGTCCATTAAAATATACAGCTACATCTGTTCCGCATATACTTGAATATATATTTTTTATAACTATATCATTATCTCCTGCCTTTGGAGTTTCTATTTCCCCTAATTCTATATTTTTCTTACCTCTATAAATTGCAGCCCTCATTTTATCCACTCCTCTTTTTTCAATGCATTTATCTAATAAATTTAGTATAATTACTTCAATAGCTGCGCACAATCATCAATATTACTGAAAGTGTTGGAATAATAAATTAATGAGGTAGTTTTATGAATATAAAAAATAATCAACGATTTCTAGAAAACGAAAAAAGAATTATTGAAAGTTTCTTAGAACTTTTAAATAAATACGATATAAGTAAAATAACAGTGAAAGCAATATGTGAAAAGTCTAATATAAATCGTTCAACATTCTATTCTCATTATAATGATGTCTACGATTTGTTAACTAAACTAGAAATTTCGATGAACAAAAAAATAATTTCTCAATTTCATGTTACAGATAACAATGATTACTTTTTTACAACAGAAGACTTTTTCATACCATTTTTAACATTCATGAGTAAAAACCAAAACTTTTATAAAGCTTGTTTAAAAAAACGCACCTCATTTCCAATAGATACTGGTTTTAAAGAACTTTTTCAAACTGTAGTAAAACCAAATTGTTTAAAACACGGTATAACAAATGAAGATGAAATGATGTATTACCTTGTATTTTTTCAATCTGGAATAACAATGATATTAAAACGTTGGATTGATGGTGGATGCACGAAAAGTCCTACAGAAATATGCAAATACCTAATGAACTGTCTATCGAATATAAGAAAAAACCTATGATATAAAATTACCATATCATAGGTTTTTTATTTTAAATTATTTTCTTTTTAAAAATCTTATAACTAATTTAACTACTTCATTTACTATAACAATTGTTGAAGCTAATAATATTACCTTAATGCACATTGTTAAGCTTAATGGTACAGTATCAAAAAAGTCTCTAAACAATTCAGTACATATTAATTGAGCAACAGCTGTAGCTGTAATAACTTTTATCGCTAAAGTGTTTTTTGTAAAGTTTGGTAAAATACTGTTATAGCCAAATTCTCTACAGTTAAAAGCATTAAATAATGAACTAAATGCAAATAAAGAGAATAAAACAGTTTCCTTTTCACCACTTTCAGCACCTAAAATATTAAAGTTTTGTTGCAATAATAATATGCTTACAACATATAGGGCATTTAATATTATACTTCTAACCATTCCTTTAGTAATTATACTAGCCTTTCTATCTATAGGCTTTCTATCTAATACATAACTTCTAATTGGCTCTAATCCTAAAACTAATGCTGGAGGTCCATCCATTATTATATTAACCCATAACAACTGAATTGTTGTGAAAGGCATTTCTTTGCCACTTACTTGAGAAATAATAGCTATTAAAAATGCAATTATATTAACAGTTAATTGGAACTTAATAAATCTTTGGAAGTTTTCATATATTCCTCTTCCCCATTGAATTCCTTTAACAATAGTTGAAAAACTGTCATCTGTTAATATAATATCCGCAGCACTCTTAGAAACCTCTGTTCCCGATATACCCATGGCAATACCAACATCAGCTTTTGATAATGCAGGGGCATCATTTATACCATCACCAGTAACTGCTACTACTTCTCCATCTCTTTGAAGAGCATTAACTATTCTCATTTTAGTATCTGGCTTTGATCTTGCTACAATTGCAATAGACTTAATTTCTTCCTTAAGTTCTTCATCATTCAATGTATCTATGTATAAAGATTCTACAGCTCTCATACCATTATCTAATAAACCAAGCTCCTCACCTATGGCCTTGGCAGTATTTATATTATCTCCAGTTAACATTTTTACTTGTACACCTGCACATTTTGCTTTATGAACTGATTCCTTAACATCACTTCTTAATGGATCTCTTATTCCTACAAATCCACTGAAAATTAGTTCATTACTTTCAATAGACTTTTCTGCCGTTACAGCAGCCTCCACTACTTCTTCTTTAATGATTCTATATGCAAATCCTAAAGCCCTCATTGATTTCAATTGAAGTTTTTCAATTTCTTTTAATATTTCATCCTTAATATCTTCAGTTAATTGAACAACTTCTTCACCCTTTTGAATATATGAACATCTATCTAATATTACTTCTGGAGCCCCTTTAGTTAACACTATTAAATTTTCATTATCCTTTATTACGGTACTCATTCTTTTTGCTTCTGAACTAAATGGCTTTTGTAAAACAATATCAGATTCATGTCTTATCTTTCTATAATCCATTCCTTTGTTATAAACTAATAAAGCACATTCAGTCGCACTTCCTAAATACTTATATCCCGAATCATCTTTTTCTATATCTGCTGTTGAATTTAACAAACAATTTTCCGGGAAATAACTGTGGCTTCTATATTGATTATTTTCAACATATGTTCCATCAACATATACAGTTTCTACTGTCATTCTATTTTCAGTTAATGTTCCAGTTTTATCAGAACATATAACTGATACTGAACCTATAGTTTCACACGCTTCCTTCTTAGTTACCAAGGCATTAATCTTAGCCATTTTGTTCATTGTAACTGCTAAAGTCATATTTATTAAAGTAGGTAGCCCCTCTGGTACTGCTGCAACTATTAGAGCAATACACACTGTAAATGCAGTTTTCGCTGGATCCAAAGATTGCAAAAATGGAAGTATTCCAGATGTATCTATCTTTAAAACTCCATTAATAATCATCTGAGCCAACATAAAAATAAATAATAAACCTGCAAGTGCCCCTGACACCTTAGTTATAAGTCCACCTAAGTTTCCAAGCTTTACTTGAAGTGGAGTTTGTTCTTCTTCCATACCAAGGTTTTGAGCAATTTTACCCATCTCTGTATTATCACCAACTGATGTTACCACCATAAGTCCTCTTCCATAAGCCACAAGAGTACCAGTAAATAGCATATTTATTTGTTTTGCAGGAATAGGTTCTCTCTCTAAAATGGTTCCTTTAGATTCTATCTTTTCCATACCTATTATTACATCACTGTGTTTACTTACATCATCAGATTCACCTGTAAGCATGTCTTCTTTAACCTTAAGATTTGTGCTTTCAATAAGTCTTCCATCGGCAGGAACCATATCCCCTGTTTCTATGCAGACAATATCTCCAACTACTATTTCTCTTTTCTCTATCTGTTGAACCTTTCCATCTCTAATAACTTTGATCTGAATATTCTCAGTAAGCTTAGATAATTCTTCTGCTGCTTTCTTTGATTTACCTTCTGTAATTATTCCAATCCCTACACCAACAACAATAGCTCCTACTATTCCAATTGCATCAGTAACCTCTCCTATAAGAGCGCTAATTACAGCTGCTACAATAAGTATAAGTATCATAGGTTCGCTTAAACCTGCAATTATTTGCTTTAATATTCCGTCTTCATCCTTCACTGAAAACTCATTAACGCCATACTTTTCTCTTCTCTGAATAACTTCATCTTTTTTGATTCCTGTACTTGAATTCACCTTTAATTCTTTTAACGTTTCATTGCCACTTTTGTCATAAAATTTCATGTTTTCCCCCCATTCTAATAATCCTGAGATTCCTATGTTATAAAAAAAGCGAGACTCATGTATAAGTTTATTTATACATGAGTCTCGCTTTTTAAGGTTAGACCAGACAAATCTCTTTGCCACGATGTTGAGCTAACCACATAATTATATATGTAAACTACTCCCTCAGGAATCATATTATTCTATTTACTCCTATTATAATACAGTTTTTACCTGGTATTGTCAACTTTTTGTGTTAATTAACACAAAGTTTACAATTCTATCCAATACCACCATATAATATACCTAATATAATAACCAACAGACTCACCGGAACAAATACGAACTTAGCAAAATATAAAAATTTCTTTCCAAGTTTAAATCTACTTCCCTTATTTATTTCTTCTAAAATATCTCCTTTAAATAAAAAGAATATTGATATAGCCGCTATCATAGCTCCTGTTGGCGAAAGTATAATTGTAATAAAATCAGTGAATTCCCCAAAATTTTTCATACTCATAGCAATAGGAATCGCTAACACAAAGCAAATTACACACATTATAACAGAAACTTTTTTCCTATCCATATGTTTTACTGACAGCACTGCTTCAACAGGTCCTTCTAACATGCTGACAGATGATAAAATTGCTGCAAATAAAACACTTAAGAAAAATAATGTACTTATTAAATTACCATATGGTATAGATTTAAATATAGATGCCATAGTGATAAATAAAAGTGAAGGTCCACTAGCTGGATCAAATCCAAAAGCAAATACTGCTGGTATTATCATAAATGCTGCAAGAAGTGCAGCTATAGTATCAAATATTGCAATATTAATTGCTGAACTTACAAGATCAAATTTTTCATCTACATAACTACCATATACAACCATTCCACATCCAGTTAGTGAAACCGTAAAAAACGCTTGTCCGAGTGCCATAACCCAAGTATCAACTTTTAATAGTGACTCCCATTTGGGTTGCAATAGATAATTTACACCATTCATTGCTCCTGGCATCATTAAAGTTCTTATTGTTAGTCCTATAAATAATATTAATAATAAAGGCATTATTATTTTATTTAACTTTTCAATTCCCTTTGACACTCCACAACACACGACTAATAAAGTAAGAATTATTCCTAATAAAAGCCAGAATATTGAGTTTGATGTACCTGCAAAAGAATCAAAATATGTATTAACATCTATTTTAGTAATTTGTCTACTTACACTAAGATATAAGTATTTTAATATCCATCCTACAACTACAGAATAGAATACAAATATCCCAAACAACCCTACTACCGGTATTATTGAGAATACCTTTATGCCTTTTATATTCTTGTTCTCCAATATTTTCTTTATACCCACTAATGAACCAGCTTTAAACTTTCTACCAAGAGCAAATTCACCAATAAGTCCTGTTGTACCAAGTAAAAATACAAACAATAAATAAGGAATTAAAAATGCTGCTCCCCCACATGTACCTAGCTTATAAGAAAACATCCATATATTCCCCAATCCTAAAGCAGCTCCAATACAAGATACTACAAATCCAAATTTCGAAGAAAATGTATCTCTGTTATTTAATGCTTTTTCTCTTTTGTTCACAATTTATCCTCCTTAATTATATCTACACATTTTGAAGATACAATTTGCTTTTCTTACATATTTTATAAAATAAAGCTTATTATCCCCTATAAAATTTGTCAACACCCTAGACGAATTATTGACAAAATGAAATTAATACGGATATTTATTTTTCAATTCATCATTTCATCCTTCAAGAATCAGGTATAAAAAAATTAGGCAGGAAACTTTTCCCGCCTATTTTTTTATGATTTCAATCTTTGAGCTGATAAATATATTTCTTCCATTAACTTATTAAACTTATTTAATACTTCAACTGATTTTTCGCTAACCTTTAATCCATCTTGAGATGAAGCAGCTACTTCTTCACTTGTAGCAGATAAATTTGATACATGATCCAATATTGATATATTAGCATCATTAATTCCATGAATCATATTTTTAATATTATCTATTGCAACATTTAACTCATTAATCTTAATATTAATATTTTCAAATTTCTCATTTACTATTTTTATTGTAGTATTTTGCTTTTCTGTAGAATCAGTAGAATTATTAACACTGGAATCAACTCTTTTTATGTCATTTATTAATTCATTTATAATATCAGTTATTTTATTAGTGGCTGTATTAGTTTGATCTGATAGCACCCTAATTTCTTCAGCTACTACAGCAAAACCTTTTCCTGCTTCTCCTGCTCTTGCAGCTTCAATTGATGCATTAAGAGAAAGAAGTGCTGTCTGGCTTGAAATATTGGCAATAAGCTCAGTTGCCTGGTTAATCTCATCAAGGGCATTTGAAAGCTCTGTCATATGCTCATTAATATTGTTAACCGCTTCAACAGAAGTATGTGCTGATTCAGCAACTGATACAATATCCTTCTTGGCTTCGTTTGATACTTTTTCAATAACTGATGTTGTTGACTTAAGTTCCTCAGTTGCCTGATTAATCTCATCAACAGATGTTGCAATGTCACCCATATTCATTGCTAAGTTCTGAACATTTTCTGCCATTGACTGTGTAGCCCTTGCAAGCTCATCAACCGCACCTGTGATCTGTTTAGCACCGTCATCCGATGAATTACAAAGTCCGTTTGTTTCGTTAACGTTTGTAGACAATGTACCTGAAGTCGTTCTGATATTTGAAACTATTTCATAGAGGTTAGCCTGCAAAAGCTTAACCGAATCAATAAGTACAGTAGTCTCTTTAAGGAATGACTCAATATTTGTATCTGAATTAAGGTCACCTTCTGATAATTCTTTTGTAACTTCTACTACTTTATT